>JAJZHR010000221.1 GCA_021810815.1 Acidobacteriota bacterium
CTGGAGAACAGCATTCTGTTTCCGCGCGCGCTGGAACAGGCTGCGCAGACAGCATGATGCAATGGGCAATTTGATCCGGCCTTCAATGGTTGACGCGGAACCGGGTGCCCCATCCATGCCGCTTCGCTGTCTTAGCGGCATGGATGGGAATTCACCGTAGCAAAGGGGCCGACTCAATAACTTTCAGCAGCAAGCCACCTCGCGCGCGAGCTCCATGCAGGTCAAATCGACGGGCTGCGGTCATACGCTGACTGCGGCCTCGGCGTGACTCTGCGCAACCATCGGCTCATAGGCGCAGAAGGGATCGCTGGCCAGAGCGTCGCCGGTGTATGCGAAGGCACGCGCGCGCGAGCCGCCGCACAGGCTCCGATACTCGCAATCGCCGCATTTTCCTTTGAACTGGTCCGGCGCATGCAACGCACGAAAGATCGAGGAGTCGCGGTACACGTCGATTAGATTGCCCTTGCGCACATTGCCGACGGGGAGCGGCAGGAATCCAGCGGGATAGATGTCCCCCTGGTTCGAGACGAACATGATGCCGTGCCCGTCGCGGATCCCGAAGCCACGATACACCGACGTTTTCCGGATATCCATGGAAGACATTCCACTCTGCCGCATCCGGTTCAAAGCAACGCGGCGATACGAGGGAGCCTCGGTTGTTTTGATAGCGAAGGGCGCCACCTTCGCCAGATCGTAGATCCAGTGCATCAATTCCTCGCCGCGCTCTGGAGAGATGGGCTGCAGCATCTTGCCGCGGCCAACTGCGATCAGGAAAAAGAGGCTCCAGCGCATCACCTTCTGCGATACCAGCAGGTCGTAGATGGCGGGCAGATCGTCCAGCGTCTCCTCCGACACCAGCGTATTCACCTGGACCGGCATCCCCAGCGCGGCTGCGTCCTGCAACGCGCGCAGCGTCCAGTCGTAGCAGCCCGCCACGCCGCGCACAGCCTCGTGCCGAGCTGCGGTGGAGCCGTCGAGACTGAGGCCGAAGCTCTCGATGCCATGCTCCTTCAGCCTGGCGAGCTTCTCGAAGGTCAGTTCTCCGGTCGCACTCGGCGTGATGGAAACCGTCAGGCCGAGCGCCCTGGCCTCGTCGATCAACTCGAAGATGTCCGCGCGCTTCAACGGATCGCCGCCGGTCAGGATCAGGTGGGGCGATGGCTTGTCGAACGCCGCGATCTGGCGCAGCAGATTCCTGCTCTCCTCATGGTTCAACTCGCCCGGCTGCGGCTTGGTCACCGCCTCGGCGCGGCAATGGCGGCAAGCCAGAGCGCATGCCTGCGTCATCTCCCAGTAGACCAGCATGGGGTTCCGGGCGTAATCATGCGCCGCCGGATGATGCGAGGGCTGGTGTGCTGTCGCAGGGGAACTCGCCAGGAGCCCTCCATTACTACTTGGCGCAGAGAGTTGGTGAGAAACTTCGGTCATAGTATCCGTCCATGTTGATGCTGTGTTTTGTTGCGATCGATTGCGCGACTGCCGCTCCGCTTGCTACGCAGTCGGGGACGCCGGCGCCATGATAGGCAGCGCCAGCCAGATGCAAACCTTCATGCGATGCGATCATCCGGTCGATTTCCGCCACCCGCTCCTGGTGGCCCACCTCGTACTGCGGGTTCCCCTTGGGCCAGCGGTATGCCTTGGCCAGCACAGGCTCTGCGCTGATGCCCATGGTCGCGCGCAGTTCCTGACGAGCCAGATCGACCAGCGCCGCATCGTCCATTTCCGCCAGATCCTCAGCGAGCGCTCCGCCCACGAAAACGCGGATCAGAGCTCTATCAGCAGGAGCGCGATGATTGAATTTTGTTGACGACCAGGAGCAGGCCGTGATCTGCCTCTTCTCGCTGCGCGGCACAACGAAGCCAGATCCGTTCAGGGGACGCTTGAGATCTCCTTGCCGGAAGCCCAGCGAAACCGTCGCAGTGGAAACATAGCGTATCGACCGCAGGCGGGATGCGAGTCCGGGGTCAATCTCCTGCAGCAAATCCGCAGTCGCGTAGGCTGGAGTGGCAAACACAACTTCGTCCGCGGCAAGGCGCAATCCATCCTCCAGCGAAATCTCGAAGCGGCCCCGATCACGGCCGACGCCCAGCACGCGCCGGTTCAGCAGGAGTGCTTCGGGCCGCAGCTCCGCAAGCATCCCGTCCACCAGTTGCTGCAAACCGCCGCGCAGCGTCATGAACATGGGAGAGTGCTTCTGCTTCGCTCCCTGCATTCCGGGCTGGCGCTGCTGCGCTCGCTTTTGCAGCATCACTCCGCGAAGCAGCCCGCCGTACTTCTTCTCCATCTCCAGAAACATGGGAAACGTGCTGCGCAGGCTCAGGGTCTCGGGATCGGCTGCATGAATGCCGGCCATCAGCGGGCCCGCGATCTTTTCGAGCGCCTCTGCGCCAAGCCGTCTGCGCACAAATCCAGCCAGGCTTTCATCCGTTTCGCCGGACTGCGGAGGAATCAGCATCTCCATGCCCATGCGCAGCTTGCCAGGCCAGGAGATCAGGTTCGAGCGCAGGAATGGCAGAACCATCGTAGGAGCCATCAACAACATGCCTTCCGGCATGGGCCGCAGGTCTCCGCGGCTCCAGACATAGGTGGTTTTCCCGCTGCTGTTGGAGGGCAGCAACTGCTCATCCAGGCCAAGGGAGCTGCACAGCTCCAGCGTCGCTGCCTTCTTGGTGATGAACGAATCCGGTCCGCCTTCAACAACAAAACCGCCCTCGACCGACGAGGTGATCTTCCCGCCAAAGCGCGGCGCGCTGTCGATCAGCGTGACATCGAGCGTACCGCGGGAGTACCGCCGCAGATAGTACGCAGTTGCCAGCCCTGTGATCCCACCGCCAATGACAGCTATCTTTTTCATCGCACCACCACCGGGTCAAACAAACCCAGGCACACGCAGATCGCCAGATTTAGGAGTCCCTGCTCTCTCCTAAAGACAACCTGGAAGAATGCTTCTAAGGTGAAGACTATTTTGTTCTTAGGGGCTGCGCTGTGACGTACGTCACATACGGTTCGAACGAGATGGGGAATGATCGCAATCACCAACCCTCAGGCCGCTGCAATCGCCAATCCTTGAACTCCGGCCCGAAGCTGAAGCTATTACAAAACTACGACGTTCAACCATCGCGCCAAGTGCAACAATGAAGATCTTATGATGGAATATCCAGTAATTATCCAGGGTGGAATGGGTGCTGGCGTCTCGAACTGGCGCCTTGCCCAAGCTGTCTCGCAGACTGGCCAGCTTGGGGTGGTTTCAGGAACCGCGATCGATCAGATTCTGGTTCGCCGACTTCAGGATGGCGATCCCGGCGGCCACATGCGGCGAGGCCTCGATGCCTTCCCGTTTCCGGCCATGGCCGAGCGCATATGGCAGAGGTACTTCCTTCCTGAAGGCAAGGCGGAGCGGACTCCGTACGCAGTGGCGCCAGCGCACACCAAGGACGACCCCCGCGAACTGACCGAGCTCTGCATCGTGAGCAATTTCGTCGAGGTCTTCCTGGCGCGGCAGGGCCACAGGAACCCCGTGGGCATCAACTTCCTGGAGAAAATCCAGACAGCGCACCTGCCCTCCATCTATGGGGCCATGCTGGCCGGGGTGGGCTATATCATCATGGGCGCGGGGATTCCGTTGAAGATTCCCGGCGTGCTGGATCGCTTCGCCAATCATGAATCCGCCGAGTACGCCCTGCATGTGATTGGCGCGCAGGAAGGCGATCACTGGGGCATGAGCTTCGATCCGCGCGACTTCATGGAGTGCGATCTCGCCCCCCTGGAACGGCCGATGTTCCTCGCCATCGTCTCCTCCAACACCCTGGCCATCACCATGCTGAAGAAGGCGAACGGCATCGTCAATGGGCTGGTGATTGAAATGAGGACGGCGGGCGGGCACAATGCACCGCCGCGAGGAAAGCTGCAACTCTCAGAGGCGGGCGAGCCTGTCTACGGCGAACGGGACTCTGTGGACATCGCAAAGCTGCGCGAGCTGGGCGTTCCCTTCTGGCTGGCTGGCGGCTACGGACGTCCGGAAAAGCTGCGCGAAGCCCTGGCACAGGGAGCGGTGGGCGTGCAGGTGGGAACCGCTTTCGAATTTGCGGACGAGTCCGGGCTGCGCGAGGACTACAAACGTGCGCTGCTGGCCAGGGCTGTCGCCGGGAACGCCGTGGTCTTCACCGATCCGCTGGCGTCGCCAACTGGATTCCCCTTCAAGGTCGCGCGGCTGGACGGCACCAATTCCGAGCAGGAAGAATACGAGTCGCGACCGCGCATTTGCGACCTCGGCTTCCTGCGCGAAGCCTACAAAACCCCTGAGGGAGACGTAGGCTATCGCTGCGCCGCGCAGCCGGTCAGCGTCTACCTCGCAAGAGGCGGCAAACTGGAGGACACGGTGGGCCGGAAGTGCATCTGCAATGGCCTGGTGGCGAATATTGGCCATCCGCAGGTGAGGAACGGCAAGCGCGTGGAACAAGGAATTATCACTGCAGGAGACGACCTGAATGACGTCCCGCAATTCCTGGCGCCGGGCCGCTCCAGCTACAGCGCATCGGATGTGATTTCAACGCTTCTGCAAGGAGCGACCATTGAGAGCGCTCTGGGGGAACTTCTTCTCAGGTGAGCTTGGCATATCCCAAAATGAGTTCCCGATGAGCTTCATGCGACCTTCCAAATCAAGCCGCTCTGCGAATCAGCAGAGCGGCCGTTTTCTGCCTCTTCCCGCGGGTTGGATTCCCTAATCGGCAACAGGCCTCAGATGCGCCGCTTCAAACTCCGGTGGCCACCACAAAGTACTGCGCATCCTCGGTTCCGGGATTCCGTACCCCATGCATTTCTCCCGAGTGCACAAACGCCGCCGATCCCGGCCCGATCACTGTTGTGTTCCCTGCGATGGTCACTGCCAGGCTGCCCTTCATCATCAAAAAAAGCTCCTCATGCACATGCTGGTGAGGTGGGTGCGGTGAATTGCCAGGAGCCAGTGTCGTCTCATGCACTTCGAGATGCTCACCGGAATGGGTAATGCCGTCCAGAATGGCGCGGCTGGCGTTGCTCCCATTTCTCTTCACGGGCAGCTTGTCATACGGCTCAACGAACGAGCTGAGCGGTTTAACGTCAGCGGCAAGCGCTGCCGAAGCGGCTAGCATGGGGAGCGAAACACATAGACTCCGTCGCGTTGTTTCCATCAGGGCACCTCGAAGACTTGAATCATTCTGGCGAACGTATCCTAACCTGCCGGG
>JAJZHR010000222.1 GCA_021810815.1 Acidobacteriota bacterium
GAAGGCGCGCTTCAGCAGGTCGCAGCGGAATCCCTGCGGCGTTTGCGCCTGCACGATGCGCTCGCGCGGAATGGTGCTGGTGATGATGGCGCCGTGCGATGTGCGCTCCACCTGCTTGATGGTGTCGACTGCGGGAAGAGCGACGATGGCTGCGCCGTGCTCAGCGACGGCGTCGATGGTGCGGTCGATGGTGGCGGGGTCGATGAGCGGGCGAACAGCGTCATGCACCAGAACGATGTCGTCATCCGAGCAGGGCAGAGCGGAGAGAGCATGGGAGACGGAGTCCTGGCGGGTGTCTCCGCCCTCGACCACCTGGATGTACGCATCTTCTCCGGTGGGCGAGCCGGGGGGCAGGTATTGCCCGACCTGCGCCTGCACGCGGGAGATCTCGCTCTTGCGGACCGCGACGTAGATCGCCGTCACGCGCGGAACGCTGGCGAAGGCACGCAGGGTATGGACGAGGATGGGAACGCCGTCCAGCGTGAGAAACTGCTTTGCTGCGGGCTGGGACGCCGAAGGAGTGTGCGCGGCCATGCGCGTTCCAAGGCCAGCTGCGGGAAGGATGACGTAGACATTCATAAGGAGGGAAGTATACAGCTTGCCGGGGTGGTCTGTGGACCAACGGTTCGGGATCAAGTCTCAGCAGACACTGATATGCGACAGCAGCTCCTGAGAAGGCCCAACGGCAGCGCGCAAGATGCTACGCTGCTTTGATGGCTGACGACAGCAAGATTGGCACTCCTTGGCGGGACGACGAGCTCGATGCGATTATCGCAGACTATTTCGCCATGCTTGCCGCCGACATCGCTGGTCTGCCATACGTCAAGTCCAGGCATAGCGCGGCCCTGATGGAGCGAATTGGCCGCACGCACCGCTCGGTTGAATTCAAGCACCAGAACATTTCCGCCGTTTTGGACGAGCTTGGGCTGCCGTGGATTCCAGGCTATCAACCCAAGAGAAACTACCAGAATGCGATCTTTGATGCGATTGATCGCTACCTCACCTCGCATCCAGCGATTCTTGCATTGGCTCCGACCCCGCCAGAGGTGGCGATTGCCGAGACCATGCCGTTGGCGGTCTTTGTCGATCCCCCAATTCCCGCAGCGGTCGATCCGCGAGTCCCAGAACGTCTGCAGCGGCTCGTGCGAAAGTTCGATCCGATGGAGCGGGATCAGCGCAACCGCTCTTTGGGGCGGGCCGGGGAGGCATTTGTGCTTGGCATTGAGCAGCAGCGGCTCGCCAGAGCGGATCGCGCGGACTTGGCCCGAAAAGTGCGATGGGTCGCTGAGGAAGATGGCGATGGGGCGGGCTACGATGTTCTCTCTTTCGATCCAAGCGGCTGTGAACGTTTGATCGAGGTGAAAACCACGAATGGCGCTGCGAGGACGCCATTTTTCCTGACCCGCAATGAACTCGACCTGGCGATGGAGCGTCCTATGGACTGGCGCATCCACCGGGTCCACCTGTTCGCCAAGCAGCCGCGCATCTTCACGTTGTTGCCTCCGCTGGAGTTCGCGGTCAATCTTCGGCCAGAGACATGGCGCGCGTCTTTTTGACCGTTTGTTATCGGTGCATTACAGCGTGGCCCCCAATATCGTCGGCAAAGGGAGCCATGCGCCTTCATCCTCTCAGGTCTCCAAAAAACGTCTCAGCTTCGTTTCGATTGAGGGCCGCGATATTTCGCATTCCCACAGCACCAGCACTTGCCAGCCGAGGCGGCGCAGGGCGCGCAGATTTTTGGTGTCTCGCGCGCGGTTTTGTTCCAGTTTGGGCAGCCAGTATTCTTGGCGGGATTTGGGAAGGCGTGCGCAGCCTGTGTGCTGGTGCCAGAAGCAACCGTGGACGAGGATGATTTTTCCGTGGCGGGGGAGCACGATGTCCGGCTGGCCGGGGAGCTTGCGGTCATGCAGACGGAAGCGGTAGCCCAAGCGGTGGACCAGGCTGCGGACGATCAGCTCCGGCTGCGTGTTGCGCCCACGGATTTTCGCCATCAGCGCGCTGCGTTGCTGCTTGGACAGCGTGTCCATGCGTCATTGGATGCGCTGCGCGGCGGCATCATGCTTCGCGGCTGCGAATCTTCGCGATCAGCGAGATACGTAGTTGAAGGTGATCGTAATATCGGTTTCAACCTCGACAGGCTTCCCATCGATCAGATATGGCTTGTAGCGCCATTGGCGGACTGCGTCGAGCGCGGCGAAGGCCAGGTCCTGATCGGGCGACGTGGCAACCTGGAGATCCTTCACGCGACCCTCAGTGGTGATGATTCCGTCGAGGATGACAACGCCGGAAATGCCTAGGCGCTTGGCTGCCTCGGGATAGATCGGTCTTGCCTGGCTGATGAGGTGGCCTTGCATGGCAGAACTCGGGGCGCTGGGCGGCGCAAGCACGGCGTCTGCCGGTGGAGCGAATGCAGCCGGGTCTGGGTTCAGGATGGTGCCGAGGCTCTCCAGGTGCATTTTGAGGGTCACTGCACCCCGGATCTGGACTACAGCGTCTTCTGCGATGAAGTGCTGGTGGAAGAGCACGACATTGTTGAAGAGAATCTGCTG
Organism: Acidobacteriota bacterium; assembly: GCA_021810815.1. Classification (GTDB taxonomy): domain Bacteria; phylum Acidobacteriota; class Terriglobia; order Terriglobales; family Acidobacteriaceae; genus JAJZHR01. The sequence continues at coordinate 2,550 of JAJZHR010000222.1, forward strand.
CCGGACGCCGGTGGCGGCGAGCCGCAGCAAGGGGTGATCCTGGCTGAAGCAATATGTGGGATAGACAGTCAGTGGAGCACTCCTGGCACCGGGAATATCAGGGGCGATCATCACGCACTGAAGTTCAGTCGCGCCTGCCTTCTGCTGACGCATCACTGGGATGAAACTGCTGCCCTTTGGCGCTTCAGTCATGGGGTGCAAAAGCACGCTGTCGAGCAGTCTTTCTGGATATGGAGGACGGGATTGCGCGCCCTTCCGGTAGCGTCCTTGCGCAGTCTGGTACTCGGTCTGCGTGAAGGAAGGGCTTGTGAAGATGCGCTTGTACTGGTTGGGGCCAGACCAAAATTCTTCAAAGGTCCCCTGTTCCTTCGTTGCCCCTGTCTTGTCAAGGATCTGGTAGGAGACGCGCGCGTGCCATGGCGGGAGCGTGGGGTCGCCCAGGCCGTTGAGTTGGTGGCCGAGGTTGAGGATGTCGGCGGGCTTGGTTGGAAGCGCGGGCAGCGGAGGCGCTGCTACAGTTGGCGCTGCGGTAGCGGGTGAGCCTGTTTGCGCGAACCCTGATTGCAGGCATGCCACTGCCACGACGACGAAAGCGAGACGCTGGAACGTTTCCCGGAGCATAGCGGGAATCTTACAAGATGTGCGAACTACTCGGCGTAATGCAGCAGGCTATACACGTCGAGGGTGGGGAACTTTTCGCGGCCCTTGAGGAAGTCGAGCTCGATGGCGAAGGCCAGGCCAACGATGTCTGCTTCGAGCTGGCTGACGAGCTGGACGGTGGCCTGCATGGTGCCTCCGGTGGCGAGCAGGTCGTCCACGATGACGATGCGCTGCCCGGGCTGGATGGCGTCGGTGTGGATTTCAAGGCTGTCCGTGCCGTATTCCAGCTCGTAGTCCACACGGGAGGTGTCTGCGGGCAGCTTCTTCGGCTTGCGCACGGGAACGAAGCCGGCGTTGAGGCGGTAGGCGAGAGCGGTGGCGAAGATGAAGCCGCGCGCCTCGATGCCGACGACGAGGTCGATGCGCTTGTCGATGTAGTAGGCGGCGAGGTCGTCGATGAGCTGGGCAAAGCCCGCCTTGTTCTTCAGCAGCGTGGTGATGTCATAGAACAGGATGCCCGGCTTGGGGAAGTCCGGCACGTGGCGGATAAGCTGTTTGAGGGGCTCGCAATTGACAGGGGCTACAGACATTTACCAGGCTCCTTCGATTTGGAACGGGCCGAGGGACGCGCCTTCGGACTCCATAAGTTCGTGCTCGATGACGGCATCGACGCGGCTGCCGCGCGAGCCTTTGTTCAGCGATGCCTTCAGCTCGGCAAGCTGGGCGTCGTCTCCGGCCGCCACCACCTCTACGTCGCCATCCAGCGTGTTGCGCACCCATCCGCGCAGGGGCGGGCCGTCCATGTCGGCGCTGATGTCCATGGCCTCGCGATGGACGAACCAGCGGAAGCCGACTCCCTGTACGCGGCCTTTGACGAGATAGTGGCGAACGGTCATTGATGGATGGATCGCTGTCGGTGTTGGTCTTTTGGTGCGAGACAGCTTTTGAGCATTCAGCTTCCAGATGTCAGCGAGTCCTATGCCCGGCCGAGATACGCGCCCTCGGCGGTGTCCACGCGGATTTTTTCGCCCTCGTTGATGAAGGGAGGCACGTAGACGACGAGGCCGGTTTCGGTCTTGGCGGGCTTTTGGACGGAGGATGCGGTGGCAGACTTGATGCCAGGCTCGGTTTCGACGACGGTGAGCTCGATGGTGCCTGGCAGCTCGATGCCGACGGCCACGCCGTCATAGAAGCTGACGTTGATTTCGAGGTTCGGGATGAGGTAGCTGACGGCATCGCCGAGAACGGAGGCTTTGAGCATGGTCTGCTCGTAGTTCTCCATGTTCATGAAGTAGTAGTCGTCGCCGTCGGCGTAGAGGAACTCCATCTTGATCTCGTCGACGATGACGCGCTCGATGGGGTCGGGGGAGCGGAAGCGGTGCTCGAACATGGCTCCGGTGCGGATGTTGCGCAGCTTGGCCTGGATGAAGGCGCGCAGGTTGCCGGGGGTGCGGTGCTCGACGGCGAAGACCGTGTGCAGCTCGTTGTTGTGCTTGATGATCATGCCGGGGCGCATCTGTGTGGCGGAAATCGCCATAAGGGTAAAGCTCCTTCGAAGTTTCGGGATTGCGAATGAGGTGTGTTCGCGGAGGGGCACAGCCACCAGGCTGCGCGGGTGCCGCTGCCAACCCTGCAAGTATATTGCATCGGGCACAGAACGCGCCCCGACGCGAGCCGCCGCGCTGGAAGAACTGCGGCTCCGCAACGGGGACGCGAGAACTCAGGTGTGGCGGAAAAGGCGCTTGAAGAAGTGGCCGATGATGTGCGCCAGATCCGGGGAAGTGTCAGTCGGCGGCGGTGCCTGGGCTGTGGCCGGGCTGGTGGATGGCGCGGCGGCCTGGGGCGGTTTTGCAGGAGCAGCCGCTGAGGGTTGGGCTGAGCCTGCGTTTTTAGCTCCATTGCTTGCTCCGTTGCCCGCACCGCTGAGGGTGGTGGAGACAGCAGCGGCAGGAGCGGCAGAGTTTGCGCCGGATGCGGTGGCGTCTCCGCTATAGGTGAGCGGCATGGCGACTTGCATCTCGACCTGTCCCGGCTTCGACGGCGCTGGTTGCTGGGGCGGCGCGA
>JAJZHR010000223.1 GCA_021810815.1 Acidobacteriota bacterium
CAGACCGATCTCGTCTTGGCCTTCGCCGGGCGCCGGCCCTACCGTTATGTCCGTTCCCGCAGCCAAGGAAGACCGTGAGCAACTCCCGCATCGCCGAGCGTGTCCGGCGCATCAAACCCTCGCCGAGCACCTCGGCCGCCGATCGCGCGAACGAACTGCGCCGCCAAGGCAAGTCGATCGTCAACCTCGTCGTCGGCGAGCCGGATTTCGACACCCCGGCGCACATCCGCCACGCCGCTGCCCTGCCGCAACGAGATGATTTTGAGGCCCGCGCTGATGTCGCGGATGCGGCGGACTTCGCGGCCCGTCTCCACGGACTTCGCCGGCCATAACTCCCCTGTGATGTTTTTCTTCGTTCCTTTCTACGCTCTCTTCCCCAGCCCCATCACGCTGCTGGTCCTCCGCAACCTGGTCCTCATCGCCTGTGCCGTGCCCGTATTCCTGCTCGCGCGCCGCCGCGTCTCTCCCGCCACGGCATGGCTCTGGGCTGCGGCATTCCTGCTCGCGCCAGCCATCCTCTATCAATCCGTCTTCGACTTCTATCCGCTCACCTTCGTCGCGCTTCCCCTGCTCTTCACGCTGTACTTCTATCTGCAGCGCCGCTACACCGCATTCTGCGCCTGTCTCGGCATGTCGCTCCTTGTGCGCGAGGATCTCGTCTTCTTCGTCTTCGGCCTCGGTCTGCTCGCCCTCCTCCATCGCCGCTCAGCACGCTGGATCTTCGTCCCCCTGGCCGCCGCCACTGCTTGGGCCGTACTTTCTTTTCTGGTTGTCCTTCCCGCCGCGCTCCACGGAGCCACCTACGTCACTGACACCTGCTTCAGCCACCTGGGCCACGCGCCCTCTGCGATGATCCGGAACGTCGTCTTTCATCCGCGCGAAAACATTCTTGTCCACGGCAACATCGTCTACCTCAAGACGCTGCTCACGCCCACCGCTCTTGTGCTGTCCTTCGCCAGCCCGGTTTCGCTGCTCGCGTTGCCCTACGTGGCAATCAATCTTCTCGCTGGCGCGGGCCGCTGCATCACCACCGTCATCTTCGCGCAGTACTCCGTCATCCCGGCAGCCCTGCTCTTCGCGGGCTCCTTGCTCAGCCTCACCGGGCGCGGCCGCTTTGCCCGCTTTGGCAGCCTTGGCCTTCGCATCCAGAGCGCCGCCCCCCTGCTGCTCATTGCGCTCGGTTGCGCCAGCCTTGTCTTCGTCACAGACAAGGCTCAACTCGATGACTTCCGCGAGCCTGCATGGGGCCGGGAAGCACACCAGGTCCTGCGCATCATCCCTCCGGGGGCATCGGTCGCAGCACCCCGCTACATGCTCCCGCATCTGGCCAATCGCGACTGCCTCTACCAGACGCACCGGCTGCTGCAGTATCACTCCGCCGTCTACGAATATCTGATCATCGACACCGACTGGACCCACATCAACGCCGCCAGCGACTATCGCATCCAGTATGAAGAGGTCGAGCGGCAGGCAGCCTCCGATCCCGGGTTGCAACTGATCTACTCCAGCCCGCGATACCGTGTCTATCGCAATCCGGCCCTGCACGGCCGCAGTTGCCAGGTTGGTGCGGTGACGACGGCTACGACTGCCTTCAACCCATCCCCCTACATCCAGCCATGAGCACGCCAGTCGCAGCCACTCCAGCCACGTCCACGCGACCATCGCTCTTCCGCGACATCGGCCACTATCTCTCCGGGCGCGTGGTGCTCGTCCTTCTCGGCTTCGCCACGTTTCCGCTCATGACGCGCATGCTCTCCGTCAGCCAGTATGGCGTCGTCTCGCTCGCTCTGCGCATTATCCTTCTGCTCACGGTCCTCGCAAAATGCGGCTTGCAATACTCCGCCGCTCGCTTCTATGAGCACGCCAAGGCCGAGGGCTCGCTTGAGCAGCAGCGCCGCTTCTATTCGACGCTCGTCATCGGCCCTGTGCTCATGGCAGTCGCCGTCGTCGTCATCTATCTTCCACTCCTGTTTTTCCTGCGCTCCCGCATCGCAGATCCGATCCTCTACCGCTGCCTGCTCTTCGCTCCAACGCTCGTTCTGCTGCGCACGCTGCAGTCCCTGCTCCTCAGCCTGCTGCGCAACGAAGGACGCAGCAAGCTTCACAGCATCCTGGAAGTCCTCACCAAGTTCTTCACCCTCGCCGCCTTTGTCGCCCTGCTCTTCGGCGGCTTCCGCACGGCCTTCGCCATCCTGGTCGCCACCGCCGTCAGCGAGTCGCTTGTTGTCCTGCTGCAGATTGCCATGCTCCTCCAACGCAAGCTGGTCGCTCCTCAAGCTATGGATTGGCACCTCATCCGCATCTCTCTTTCCTTCGGCATGCCGCTCATCGCCTATGAACTCTCCAGCATCGTTCTCGATTCGGGCGACCGCCTTCTCGTCCGGCACTACCTCGGCGACATCGCACTAGGCTACTACTCGGCCGCCTACAACATCTCCGGCTACCTTCAGGACACCGTGATGACGCCGCTCAACCTCGCCATCGTCCCCATCTACATGCGCCTCTGGAATGAGGAGGGTCGCGAAGCCACGCAGAGTTTCCTCTCCACCGCTCTCTCCTGGTTCAGCGTCGCCGCCATCGCCGTCACAGCGCTCTCCATCCTCTGCTCCCGCGACGCCATCATCCTTCTCGCTTCGGCCCGCTTTGAGGAAGCTCACCGTCTGCTTCCCATCCTCATTCCCAGCCTCATGCTCTACGCCGCGCACATCTTCCTGAACGTCGGCCTCATCCTGCAAAAGCGCACGCCTCTCATGGCCACCCTTGTCGCTGTCTCCGCCGCCATCAACCTCGCTCTCAACGTCGTCCTCATTCCCCGCATCGGTCTCACCGGCGCAGCCTGGGCAACTCTGCTCAGCTATCTGCTGCTCGTCGTCTGCCTCAGCATCATCAATCAGCGCATCCTGCCGCTTCATCCGGATTTCGCGCTCATGGCCAGATCCTTTGCCGCCGCCGCCGTCGCCTTTGTTTTCGCTGGCTTCGTCCGCACGCCCTTCCCGGCCCTCACGCTTGCGCTGCGCGTCCCACTCGATCTCCTCCTCTTCGCAATCGTCCTCCTGCTGCTGTCGAGCGATTTGCGCCGCACCGCCGTATCCGTTCTGGCTCCCATGTTGCTCAGACTAAGGTCTCGCCTCTCTTCGTCAGAGGGGCAGTCTGCTTCCTGCGATGCCAGAGTTCCAGTTGAAGCCACCGAGCGAGGCAGACCATGACATCCCTCTTTGCAACGCCTGAATTCGCCGCTGGGGCCGAGATCGGCCTCCGCGCCATTGCTCTCTACGGTTGCGTCATTCTCGGAGCACTGCTGACTCTGCTCTGGAAGCAGGAGATTGGCATCTACCTGCTCGCTCTGCTGCTGCCCCTTCAGACCACGCGCTACCATCTCCACGCCTTCCCTCTCGGCGCGAACATTGTGGACATCCTGCTCCTCTGCACCATCGCCGGCGCGTTGCTGCGTCCAGCGCCATCGCTCCGTCGCAAGTCCGTCATTGGCGGCTTCCTCGTCGGCATAGCCTTCTTCTATTACATCTCCCTCTGGCGCGGCGCTTTCTTCCTCGACGGCTCCTTGCCTCTTTGGTTCGACAACGTCCGCCTCGTCGATTACAAGAACTTCATGGTTATGCCGCTGCTCACGCTTGCTGCGGCGCTCACGCTCCGCACCCGCCGCCAGCTTGCCATCGTCCTTGCGATCTGCGCTGCCACGGCCTTCGCAGTCGACCTCAGCTACCTCAAAAGCTCCATCGGCCGCGACTTCACCCACTACTCCGAGGTGACGCGCGATGCCGGACCGCTTGGCTACGCCGGTGAAAACGGCCTCGCCGCCTACGCCGTCGAGATCACCGCTTTTCTGCTGCCGTTTCTCGCGCTCAAACGCCACGCCCTCGCAAAGGCGGCATTGCTCGTTGTGCTCATCGCCAACGTCACTTGCGTCCTCTTTTCCTATTCCCGCGAAGCCTATCTCGCACTTGCTGCAAGTCTCTGCTTCCTGGCCGTCGTGCGTCTCCGCTGGCTGCTGGTCCCGCTCCTTCTTGTCGGCATCGCATGGCAGGCGGTGCTGCCAACGGCTGTGCAGGAACGCGTCTCCATGACCTACAGCCAGCCCGGAGAAGGCGAGACCCCGAAGCTCGACGCCTCGGCGCAGGAGCGCGTCAGGCTTTGGGCCGATGCCATGGCCCTCTTTCACGAGAACCCGATCTTCGGCGTCGGCTTTCTCACCTACGCCCACATGGATCGCGTCGGCGCCTACCGCGACACCCACAACTTCTACCTCAAGATGCTGGTGGAGACAGGCATCATCGGCCTTCTGCTCTTCCTCTCTCAGCTCCTCCTCTTCTTTCGCGAAGGGTATCAGCTCTTTCGCAGCGCAACCGATTCCTTCCTTTCGCTGTTCGGCATTGGCTTCGCCGCTCTCATGCTCGCTGCCGCCATTGTGAACATCTTCGGCGACCGCTGGATGTTCATCCAGGTGGACTCGAACCTCTGGATACTCCTCGGATGCCTACTCTGCGCCTCCTCTCTCGCCGTGGCAGAATCGCCAGCTCCGGAGCCAGCAGAAGCAATACCCGCCCGCATAAAGACAGATGGATTCCATCTTGCCCCTGAAGCCTCCATGGTGCGCTGATCCATCGCGTCCTGCCGCTCCGCAGCTCCGCATCTGACATGGTCATTCGCTTGCACTGTCTCAACGCGGGATGCGCCGCAATGACTCTGCCTGCCATGGAACTGCCGCAAATTGACTCGTCACCCCCTGCAAGAGCCGCTGCTGATTGCAGACAGCCTGCTGCACTGTGCAAGAGTTTGCATAATCCGCGCTCCATCCTCTTTCTTGTCGATCAACTCACCCAGCTCGGCGGCGGAGAGCGTGCCCTGTTCGATCTCGCCCGCGGGCTTGCGGACCTCGGCTTCCGCGTCTCCGTGGTCACCTTCCGCGGCAACGCCGACCCAGCCGCCTTCGCCCTCTGCGACAACATCACGATTCTGCCCTTCGCCTCCTGCTTCAGCCGCGAGGCTGTGCGTGTCGCGCTTCAGTTGCGCCGCCTCATCCGCCGCGAACACGTCGATATCGTCCAGACCTTCTTTGAGAGTGCGGACATCTACGGTGCCATCGTCGCCCGGCTCTCCGGCGTTCCCATCGTCATTTCCAGCCGCAGGGATATGGGCATCCTCCGCTCCGCCAGGCATCGCGTTGCGTATCGTCTGCTCGGCCGTGG
>JAJZHR010000224.1 GCA_021810815.1 Acidobacteriota bacterium
CGGTCCGACCGGGTAGCTCCAGTGGCCCAGGATATGCAGATCCGGCTGCTCATTCTGCATCACCCGCTCTGCGAAATAAATCTCCTTCGGCAGCCGCACCGCGTCCACCTTGCCGCTCACGCGCGCTACTTCGCTCGAATCCTGCCGCCCATCCGCATCCGAATCCGAGAAATAGATCGACGCATACCCCGACCACTTCGAATGCGCCTTGTCCGTGTTCGAAATCCGGTTCTCCCAATACTCCCAGTAGCGCTTCACCCCGGCCAGGGCGAAGCTCTCCGACGTGAACTCGTACGTATCGTTCGGGCCCTTCTTGAAGCCGAAGTACGGCGGCGAATATTCATCCCAGAAGCGACGCGCACCCTCCTCGCGAAAGTCCTCCGTCTCGATCAGCGGCGCATGATCGCGCCTCTCCGCGCTGTAGCCGCGAAACAGCGCCTTCGGGTCCGTCAGAGCATCCGTCTGCGGAGCCTGCCCGATCATCACGCCGTAGTATTCCGCAATCGGCGTCAGCGCCGCGTTCGCATCAACGTTGTCGTTGTCGCGATATCCCATCACGCGCCCGCCCTCCGGGTCCCACTGCTTCCGCAGGTCCACCATCTGCTGCATCTGCTCCGGCGTCACCACGGTATTCCCCGCCTCCCAGAAGAGGATGCTCGGATTGTTGCGGTAGTAGATGATCGAGTCGCGCATCACCTCCACGCGCTGCTCCCACTGCCTCCCCACAACATCGCGCTCCTTGTCCCCGGCCGGGCACACCTGGATGATCCCGTACCTTGCGCACGCATCCGCATCCACTCGCTGCGGTGAAATATGCATCCACCGCACATAATTCGCATGGCTCTCCCGCATCAGCCGCGCGTTGAAGTCGTGCATCCAGTCCGGATAAGCCTGGCTCAGCCCCGCCCATTCATCGCTCGCCCTCTGCGCATACCCCTTCAGGTAAACGAACCTGTCGTTCAGGTGAACACCGCCCGTCCCCGCGCCGCCCTTGAACTCCGTCTTGCGAAATCCCGTCTCCAGACGGCTCGCATCGACTGTCTTCCCGTCCACCGTCAGGATCGTGTAGACGTCATACAGGTACGGCTCCTCCGGACTCCAGAAGCGCAGCCCCTTCAGGCTTCCCGTCGCCATCTGGACACTCTTCTCGCCGTCCACCATGTCCACCGGGTCGCCGTCGAACCTGCCCGCCACCTGCCCCTTCGCATCCACCACCACCACCGACAGCCCCACCGTGGCGCGGTCGCCGGAGCCGTTCTTCACCTCCGCCTCCACCGTCACATCCGCCGTCTTCTTCGCAATGTCGAAGTTCCCCGCATGCACATACACGCCCTGGCTCTCCAGCCCGCAATAGAGCGGCAGCGTCTGGTAAATCTCCCCCATCGCATGCAGCCACACATGCCGATTGATGCCTCCGTGATCCGGATTGAAGTCATTGGCATTCCACTCAAAGGCAGTCCCCGTCGCTCGCTCCTGGTACGTCGTCCGGTTGTCCACCTTCACCGCCAGCACATTCTCCCTGCCGCCGGCCAGCACCGCGTCCGAGATGTCGATGCCATACGCCGTAATCCCGTTCTCATACAGGCCAACCTGCTTGCCGTTCAGGAAAATATCCCCCGCCTGCCGCATCCCCTCGAACTCCAGAAAGATCTTCCGACCCGCAAGCCCCTCCGGCAGCTTGAAGTGCTTGCGATACCACGCCAGCCCCTTGTACGTCCCGCGATCCCCGCCCCCATGCGAAATGATCGTACGGAACGAGTCCACATCGTTGAACGTGTGGGGCAGGCTCACCGTCTCCCACTTGGAATCATCGAACGCCGCAGCCTCGGCCCCCGTCGCATCCTCGCGCAGGAACCTCCAATCCAGGTTGAAGTTCGCCTTGACGCGCGGCGAAGCAGGCGGCTCATAGGCCGCTCCCGTCGCTTCCCCAAACGCTGGATAAGACTTCCCGAACACCAACGGCAGGCCCACAGCTGCAAGGGCCGCCGCACCCACAAACTCCCGGCGAGACAGGTCACGTGGCGACATCATTTTCCTTAATGAATTAGTTTTCACTCCGACCATTATGGAGACGCTCGACGAGCCCCGCAAGACCCACAAGAGCAGGAAAAGCCCACGCTCATCCGTGGGCTTGTTCCGTCCGAAATCAGAAGCCGCCTAAGCCATCCGCACCTTCAGCGTCACAGCATGCTCTGAAGGCTTTTGAGAAGGCATCCGCACCCGCAGCGCACCGCCATCCTGCTTCCACTCCAGCCTGCCGTCGTGCCCCAGCATCGCAACGCTGGCGATCTTCCCCGGCTTCTGCTCGCTCTCTGTGCCCAGCGCGCGAATGGCAGCCTCCTTCGCCGCCGTTCCCATCACAAACACGAACAGGTCGTCGCCCTTCCTGGTGAAGCGGATGTCCTCGGCCGTCAACTCCGGCTTCTTGCCCTCGTTGAACATGGTGTTCGCGGTGGGTGCGGCTGCTGTCGTGGTTGACGGCCCCTCGCCATAGATTTTCCACGGCCTGGTCGCGTGGATGCCCTCGCTGTTCACCTCCATCCACCGCGTGATGCCGTCCAGCGTCACCATCTCCGCCGCGTCGAGCTGCCCGCTGTTCGGCAGCGGAAAGTTCAGCAGCAGGTTGCCATTCTTGCTCACGATGTCCACCAGCAGATCCACCACCTTCTTCGGCGTCTTGTACTGGATGCCCCGCTTGTAGTGCCACTCGCCGATGCAGGTGTCCGTCTGCCACGGATTCGCCGAAATCTCGTCCAGCACGCCGCGCTCGCGATCCAGAACGCACGTCCCGATCTCGCAATCGTTCGGCCGCTTGCTGTTGTACACGGCCATGGTCTTTCCGCCATGGCGTCCCGCGCTCACGTTGTACAGGTTCGCCACCATGCTCAGCCCGTACTCCTCAAACGGCAGATGCCCGTCCGTGTAGAGCAGGTCCGGCTGATAGTTGTTCACCAGGTCGTCGATGCGATCCAGATAATGCTGCTTCCAGCTCATCGGTATGTCGTCGTCGTTCCATCCCAGCGGCTCATCCAGAAATTGCGCCACATTCGCATCGTGGTACAGGTCATAGTCGGCCGGGTTCACGCCGTCATACGGAACGCCCGCCAGCGGACCCGTCTTGTCCGCCCCATGGCTCACGGCAAACCACTTGTAGCTGATCCACAGGTGCTCGCTCACGCCGAACTTCAGCCCCTGCGCCGTCGCCGCCTTCTTCCACTCGCCAACAATGTCTCTCTTCGGCCCCATATTCACCGCGTTCCAGCGCGTGTGTTTGGAGTTCCACAGATCGAAGTTGTCGTGGTGGCAGCCCATGCTGACGAAGTATTTCGCGCCCGCCTTCTTGTACAGGCTGATCAGGTGGTCGGGGTCCCACTTCGCCGCCTTCCATGCCGGAATCGTGTCCTTGTAGCCGAACTTCGACGGCGGACCGTACGTCTCCACGTGGTACAGATTCTGCGCCGATCCCTGGATGTACATGTTCCGCGCATACCAGTCGCCGTCTTCGATAGCCGACTGCGGCCCCCAGTGCGCCCAGATCCCGAACTTCGCGTCCGCAAACCATTCCGGAGCCCGATAAGCGTGCAGCGAATCCCTGCTCGGCTGAAACGGCCCCGGCGCAATCGGATTGGCCGGCCCGTTCTCCGCCAGCAGACCCTTGCCATAAGCCAGCAGCGGCGCCGCCGCTCCAAACAGGCGAATCGCCTCCCGCCGCGTCATCGTGATCTTCATCGTTATCTCCAGGTGGTTTTTGCGTCCGCACCAATATACGGCAACGCCGGACACACCTGGGGATCACCCTGTTATGGAAGTCACTTGCACCCGCATGAACATCTGAAAGCGAGCCCTCGCTCAGGGCAATTCAGTTGGGGAGTCAGGGAAAGGCAGTAACTGCCCCCGCAACTGCAGCAGTCCTCCACAACCCAATCCCTACTCCGTTTTCCGGCGCCACCACTGGCTATCCACCAGCGCCTGCGAAACCTCAGCAGGCTGGCCCGGCTGCGGCAGAAACAGCGAAATCCCCTTGTCCGGCGCAATCTCGATCAGGCGCTCAATCGGCTGCCACCAGTCGTGAAACGCCAGGTTGAACAGTCCCCAGTGGATCGGCATCATCTGCCGTCCGCGCAGCGCCAGATGCGCCTCCGCCGCGCGATCCGGTCCCAGGTGGATGTTGGACCACGCAGGGTCGAACGCGCCAATCTCCAGCATGGTCAGGTCAAAGGGGCCGAAGCTCTGGCCAATCTCCGCAAAGCCGTCGAACCATCCCGAATCCGCTCCAAAAAAGACCGTATTCCGGCTTCCACGGATCACAAACGACGACCACAGCGTCTCAAACCGGTTGGAGATCGACCTGCCGGAGAAGTGGCGCGAGGGTGTAGCCGTCAGCGTGCATCCATGCCCCAGATCCACGCTCTGCATCCAGTTCAGCTCTGTGATCTTGTCCGCGGCAACGCCCCACGCCGCCAGATACTTCCCAACTCCAAGCGAGCAGAAGAAAGGCGTCCCGCGCTGCGCCAGAGCTGCAATCGCCCTCTTGTCCAGATGGTCGTAGTGGTCGTGCGAAACAAGCACTGCGTCGAGCGGGGGCAGATCGGCAATGTCCAGAGGAGCCTCAAAGAACCTCTTCGGGCCCAGGAACTGCACCGGCGACGCCCGCTCGCACCACACCGGATCGGTCAGGATGCGGCAGCCGTCCACCTCGATCAGGGCAGTCGAATGCCCCATCCACGTGATGCGCAGCCCGGACATCGGCTCCGGCTCGAAAGCCGCCAGATCGGTTCGAAACGGTCCCAATGGCGGCGAAGGCACGCGCTCCGCCCGCGAAGTCGCCAAGCGACCGATGGATTCCACCATCAGGCGCAGTCCCCCCATCTGGGTCGGCACAGGGTTCTGAAACTTCTTATCGTCTTTCCGGGCAGGCTTCAGCATCTTTGTGGTCACACTCTATAAGATGCTGCCACCAGCCCGAAGTACCAAATCGCCGCGATTCAGCCATGGTTCATGCCGCCGCAAAAAGCAAACGGCCCCGGACTGGAGGATTCCAGTGTCCGGAGCCGTTTGGCGGTGATCTGCTGAGATTGACCTGAGGCGTCACACCCAAAAGTGGGCCTCGGCGAAGTCGTCTTCCATCTGAATCAGACCGCCAGGTCTAGAGCGCAACGCCCTAAGCCTCAGTCACCTCACGTACTGTGGTGCCAC
>JAJZHR010000225.1 GCA_021810815.1 Acidobacteriota bacterium
TTCTTCATCGGCGCGGCCTTCGCTGGCGCGGTGCGGCTGGAGCTGCTGACGCCGCAGGCCGACCTGATGTCTTCCGACACCTACAACAAGGCGTTCTCGATGCACGGCATCGTCATGATCTTCCTGTTCCTGGTGCCCTCTGTTCCGGCGACGCTGGGCAACTTCCTGATCCCGATCATGATCGGAGCGAAGGATCTCGCCTTCCCCAAGATCAACCTGCTGAGCTGGTACCTGTACCTCATCGGCGGCACGATGGTTCTGGCCGTCATGATCACCGGAGGCGTGGACACCGGCTGGACCTTCACCACCCCGCTCTCGACCCACTACCTGAATACCAATGTCGTCGCCAGCGTGTGCGCCATTTTTGTCGCAGGATTCAGCTCCATCTTCACGGGCCTGAACTTCATCGTGACCATCCACCGCATGCGCGCGCCCGGCATGACCTGGTTCCGCCTGCCTCTGTTCGTATGGGCGCACTACGCCGCATCGATCCTGATGGTGCTGGGAACGCCGGTTCTGGCTATCTCCCTCACCCTCGTCGCTCTTGAGCGGCTGGTCGGCATCGGAGTCTTCGACCCCGCCAAAGGCGGAGACCCGCTGCTCTTTCAGCATCTCTTCTGGTTCTACTCGCACCCTGCCGTCTACATCATGATTCTTCCTGGCATGGGCGTGATCTCGGAGGTCATCAGCACCTTCAGCCGCAAGCGCGTCTTCGGCTACACGGCCGTGGCCTTCTCCTCGGTCGCCATCGCGGTCTTCGGCTTCTTCGTCTGGGAGCACCACATGTTCATCATGGGCGTGTCGAACTACTCGGCCCTCGTGTTCTCCCTGCTCACGATGCTGGTCGCGGTTCCTTCAGCCATCAAGATTTTCAACTGGGCGGCCACCCTCTACAAGGGCTCCATCACCTTTGAGACCCCGATGCTCTATGCCTTCGGCTTCCTCGGCCTGTTCACCATCGGTGGCATGACCGGCGTCTTCCTCGGAGCCATGGGCATGGACATCCACCTGACGGAGACCTACTTCATCGTGGCCCACTTCCACTTCGTGATGGTCGGCGGCATGCTGATGGCCTTCCTCGCGGGCATCCACTTCTGGTGGCCGAAGATGACGGGGCGCATGTATCCGGAGTCGGTCTCGAAGCTGGCCGCCGTCGTCACCTTCGTAGGCTTCAACCTGACCTTCCTTCCCCAGTTCATTCTTGGCTACCTTGGGATGCCGCGCCGCTACCACGCGTACCCGCCGGAGTTCCAGGTGCTCAACGTCCTCTCCACCGCCGGCGCCACCGTGCTCGGCATCGGCTATCTGCTCCCCATGATCTACCTGACGTGGTCGCTGAAGTATGGCGAGATCGCTGGCGACAACCCCTGGCAGGCGACAGGCCTCGAGTGGCAGATACAGTCGCCCCCGCTGACGGAGAATTTCCTCGTATCGCCCATCATGGACCACGAGGCGTACGACTATGAATGGCTGGCGAACAAAACACGACGCGAGGTGACCACCGTTGGATAGTCAAACGATCGCACTGCAGCCCACAGGCCGCGCCATCGCGACGGATCAGATGGCGGAGGAGCACCACGCCCGCCCGGAGCTGCGCCACCACTTTGAGACCGAAGAGCAGCAGCGCGAGGCGGGCAGCTTCGGCATGTGGCTCTTCCTGCTGACCGAGATCATGTTCTTCGGCGGCCTCTTCATGGCCTACCTGCTGTACCGCAACTGGTACTACGACGCCTTTGTCGCCGCAAGCAACCAGATGAGCATTCCTCTGGGCACCGCGAACACCGCAGTCCTCATCAGCTCCGGCTTCATGATGGCGCTGGGGGTCTGGGCCGCGGAAACACGACGCAAAGGACTCCTGGTCCTCTTCCTCATCCTGACCACGCTCCTCGGCGTCGTCTTCCTCGGGGTCAAGTACGACGAGTACCACGAGAAATGGGAGAAGCACCACGTTCCCGGAGCGGTGTTCAACTACAACTACTCCGAGTTCGTGAACCCCCTCCCCGGAGACCGCGACCAGACGCACCTGCCCATCGATATGGCCCAGAAGACACAGGTGTTCTTCTTCCTGTACTTCGTCATGACGGGCATGCACGCTCTGCACATGATCATCGGCATCGGAGTGCTGATCTGGCTCATATTGCGAGCTCGAAGAGGCGACTTCACAAACGGCTACGTCGCTCCAATAGAAAACTTCGCGCTCTACTGGCATTTCGTGGATATTGTCTGGCTGTTCCTGTTTCCGCTGCTCTATCTCATCAACATCCACCCCGGCCGTTAACGCGAAACACAGCGCCGCGCGAGGAGCTTCATCATGTCGCAAGAACCGCATGACCCTTCGAACGTCACCAATCCCGAGCATGCAGACCACCACATCCTGGGGCCGCTCGCCTATACCGCCGTCTTCGGAACCCTGCTCCTGTTCACCGGGATCACGGTGGGCGTCGCCTACATCGACCTGGGCATCTTCAACCCCATCGTCGCTCTGGGCATCGCCTGCTTCAAGGCGACCATCGTCATCCTCTTCTTCATGCACGTCTATTACAGCTCGCGCCTGGTCAAAATGACGGTCGCGGCCGGCTTCCTCACCTTCCTGGTGCTCGTCACCATGACGCTGACCGACTATATGAGCCGCGCCTGGGGCCTCTGGTAGCTCGCCTCAGCCTTGCCATCGGACAGAGCGGCCTGCGGGCCGCTTTTTCTTTGCGTCAAACCCATCTGTGCGCGTCAAACCAATCCGATTCCGCTCTATAGTGGAGGGTGGCCCGCTGCAAGCGTCCCCACTGGCGCATTGGAGCCAATCCGCACTGGAGCCGATCCTGGGATGATGAGTGAAGCAAGCCGCCTCCCCGAAGCTCTGCAGGCGCTGCTAGTAGATCCTCGTGTTGCCGTCCGACCTACCCCGCTCTGCCATAGCCTGCCCACGCTGGACGGCAAGTGCGTCGTCTACTGGATGCAGAGGGCGCAGCGCGGCGTGGACAACGCGGCGCTCGACGTCGCCGTTCACGCCGCCAATGAGCTGGGGCTGCCGCTGGTGGTCTACTTCGCAGCCATCGCCAATTTCCCCAGCGCGAACCTCCGCCACTACGCGTTCCTGAACCAGGGCCTCGCGGACATTGAGGCCGACCTCGCCGAGCGCAACATCAGCTTCGTGATGCGGCGCTTTCCCCGCGAATCGCATGAGCGCCTCTTCGCGGACGTGCGCGCTGCGCTGGTCATTGCAGACGAGAATCCGATGCGCGGCCCCGAAGGCTGGCGGCAGACTCTGGCCTCGCGACTCGCCATCCCCTTCTGGACCGTGGACGCCGATGTCATCGTTCCCTCCAGCCTGCTGCAGAAGGCGCAATACGGCGCCTACATCATCCGCCCGCGCCTGTACAAGCGATTCCCGGAATTCGTGCATCCCTTCGAGAACCCCCATGCGCAGCACGCATGGCAGCGGCCAGCGAACTTCCAATCCGACTCTGTTCACGAGGACATCACCCGCGGATGGCCGGATCTCGACCGCAGCGTCGCTCCGGTGGAGCAGTGGAAGGGAGGGACGCACGCCGCGCAGAAGCGGCTGAAGTACTTTGTCGAGCACCTGCTTCGTGACTACGAGGCCACGCGCAACAAGCCGGAGATGGACGGCACCAGCCGCATGTCGCCCTATCTCCACTTCGGCCATATCGGGCCGATGACGATCATGCTTGCCGTCGACGCGGCCGTGAAGAAGGACCCATCGCTGCAGGCCGTCCGCGACAGCTTCCTCAACGAGCTGGTGGTGTGGCGGGAGCTTGCGGTGAACTTCGTGAAGTACAACCCCGACTACGACAATCCCGCCTGCGCAGAGAACTGGGCCAGGGCGTCCATCGCGGAGCACGTCCGCGACGAGCGCGAGCACCTGTATTCGCTGTCCCAGTTGGAGCGCGGCGAAACCTGTGACGACCTGTGGAACGCGGCGCAGACGCAGATGGTCCGCTTCGGATGGATGCACAACTACATGCGCATGTATTGGGCCAAGAAGATTCTGGAATGGACGCCGGATGTCGCAACGGCGATGCGGCACGCCATCCACCTGAACGACAAATACTTCCTGGACGGCCGCGATCCAAACGGATACGCCGGAATCGCGTGGTCCATGGTGGGCAAGTTCGACCGTCCCTGGTTCGACCGGCCCATCTTCGGCAAGATTCGCTATATGTCCGGCGGCTCGACGGGGAAGAAGTTCAACTCGAAGAGGTACATCGACCAGATGCGGATGCTTGAAAGCCAGCGCGGGCAGACGGTGCTCTTTTGAATCCTTCGCTTCCCATCTTGGTCGGCGAAGCCAGGTCGGCAATGGTGCAGGGCGCGGCGGTTGACATCAACCCTGAGCCCGGCCTATCGCAAACGCCCAAAAACTCCGCCAAACCAGGGCAAAAAAGCCAAGGGAAATCCAAAGCAGGGCGCGCCCACCGCGAACTCGCCGTGGATTCACCGCAACTCCACCATGCACTCACCGTGCATTCACCGTGCTTCCACCGTCGATTCACCGTGAATTTTCACGGTGAAACACGGTCGTTGGCACGGTCGGATTGCGGTCATCCGCCTGCGCCGTTGCCGCGCTAGAGCAGGCCGTGGGCAACAGAGGCTACACTATTCTTGTTCCCCTATGCGTCGTTTCATCTCCTATCGCGATTTCGATTGGGTGCTTCTGGGCCTGGTGCTGCTGCTGTCCGTCATCAGCGTGTTCGAAATTTACTCGGCTACTCTGCACACAAAATTCGTCGGCTTCCACAAGAGCCAGATCGTCTTCCTTCTCGCTGGCCTGGCGATCATGTTTGTGATGTCCGTCATCGACTACCACCTGCTGCTGGACGCGGCCCACTGGGCCTACGGCCTCAGTCTGGCCTCGCTGGTCGCTGTCGCCGTGGTGGGGACAAAGGTGCTGGGAGCGCGGCGCTGGATACGCCTGCCGGGGCACATCCATTTCCAGCCGTCGGAGTGGGTGAAGCTGGTTCTCATCCTGGCCGTGGCCCGCTACTTCACGAATCTTTACGGGCGTGATCTCACCTGGGGGGATATTTTCAAGGCATTTGCGCTGGTCGGCGTTCCGATGCTGCTGGTGCTGAAGCAGCCAGACCTGGGCACGGCTCTGACGTATTCGCCAATTCTGCTCTGCGGGCTGTTTCTGGGCGGCATCCGTCTGCGCCAGGCGCTGATTCTATTCGTCGCC
>JAJZHR010000226.1 GCA_021810815.1 Acidobacteriota bacterium
CCTCAGCCGCGTCGTCTCCGTCGTCATCTTCTCGCTCATGGCCATGGGAGAACTGGTCGCCGACAAGCTCCCCTCCACCCCCAGCCGCCGCCGTCCTCCCGGCTTCCTCACGCGCGTCGCCGTCGGCGCATTCTCCGGCATGGTCCTCTGCGAAGCTCAGGGCCTGCCGCTGCTGCCGATGGGCGCAGGCATAGGCATTCTCGGCGCAATCGCAGGCACGCTGCTGGGCTACGAGGCGCGCACGCGGCTGGTCAAGCTCCTGCGCGCTCCGGACTGGACCGTCGCCGTGGTCGAGGACGCCATCGCCATCGGCGGCTGCGCCTGGGTCGTCCTCCACTTCTAGCTCGTCCGCTTTTTCCTTTACCTCCCCGACAATCTGCTATAGCCTCGCTGCCATGCGAATACTCTCCGCCAGCGAAGCCATCGGCCCGGCATGGGAACGCACCAGGGAAGTCCTGCTGGAGCCCTTTGCAGGCAGGCGATTCCTCAAACTCGCAGCCGTCGCCACGCTCGCCGCGCTCGGCAACAGCTTCTCTTTCAGCTCCTCCAGCCATGGCGGCCACGCCGGACAAGCCTTGCACCCAGCCGCCGCAGTGGCCCTCGCCGCCGCTCTTGCTCTCGTCGGGCTCATCGCCTTGATCGTCACGCTGATCCTCTTCTACATCGGCTCGCGCATGCAGTTCGTCCTCTTTGAAGTCGTGGCAACGCGCACCTCCACCATCGGCCCCCTATGGTCCCGGTATGGCCGCGTCGCATGGCGATGGGTCGGCATGAAGCTCCTCTTTCTCCTGGGTGCCGGGGTGGTGTCCGCCGTCATCGCGGCTCCGTTCCTCTTCCTCGTCCTTCGCCATGGCGGGTCGCAGGGATCGCCCTTGCGCGCGGCAATGCACCTTGTGCCCTTCGTCGCCGTCGTCATCGCGCTTGTGCTGCTGATCCTCGCCGTCTACTTCCTTCTGCTCGATTTCGCGCTTCCGATCATCGCTCTGGAAGATGCTTCCATGGGGCTTGCCATGAGGCGCCTCGGCTCCATCATCGACGAGTTCCCCGGCGAGGTCTTCCTCTACCTCGTCCTCAAAACAGTCCTCGCAATTCTTCTCTTTATCGGCGCAATGGCCGTCCTCGGGATCTCGCTGCTGATCCTGCTCATCCCGTTCGCTCTGGTTGCAGGTTTCGCATCGATCCTGCTGCGCCACGCAGGTCTCTTCGGCCACCTGCTGCTGGTCATCGGCGGCGGTGTGGAGTTCCTGCTGTTCGCCGCCCTGGCCGTATGCCTCTACATCGCTGCCATCGGCTATGTGCAGACGTTCCTGCAGGCGTACGCTCTTTATTTCCTGGGCGGCCGCTACCCCCTGCTCGGAAACCTCATCGAGCCCCCGCCGCCTGCCCCGGTTGCAGCGCCTGAGCCGCTGCCAGTGCTGCCGCCGCTGCCGTCCGATCCCGCCGCGAACGAAGTCTGGTAGAACTCCCCGTGATATGGGGCGCCCGGATTTGTGGTTGTCCTGAGCGGGGTTCCCGTGCGGGGATTGTGGCCGGGTGCCCCATTCATCGCAGCTTTTCGCGATGAGTGGGACGCACGACAGCTCACCTTGCAGTATTCCTGCGTTGGCTCTACCCAGCCAGCTTCTTCTTGTTCCGAGCACGAATCTTGAACCAGATCGGCGACCCGATAAACCCGAAGTGCTCGCGAATCTGGTTCGCCAGAAAGCGCTCGAAGCTGAAGTGCATCTTCACGTCCTTGTCCGTGAACAGCACAAACGTCGGCGGAGCCACAGCCGCCTGCGTCATGTAATAAATGCGCACGCGCTTTGACAGCGGAACGCTCGCCCGCTGAAAGTCCACCTTCTCCAGGAACCGGTTCATCTGCCCCGTGGAGACGCGCTTCCTCCGCTCCCGCGCCACCAGTTGCACCTTCTGGAACACCATCTCGATGTTCTTCCCCTCGGAAGCGGAGATGAACACCATCGGAGCGTAGTCCAGGTACTTCAGCACGTCGCGCACCTGCTGCTCAAAGATCTTGCGATCCGCGGGCGGCTTGCCATCGGGGTTCGATCCATCGATGCGCGCCGTCGTCACCAGGTCCCACTTGTTGATCACGATAATCACCGACCGGCCGCTCTCGTGCGCGTAGCCTCCGATGTTCGCGTCGATCCCGGTCACGCCCTCCAGGGCGTCGATCACCAGCAGGGAAACGTCGGCCGCCTCCAGGTGCTTGCGCGCCATGATCACCGACAGCTTCTCCGCCATCAGCTTGGTCTTGCCCTTGCGGCGGATGCCCGCCGTGTCGATGAAGCGGAAGGTGTGGCCGTCATGCTCCACCACCTCGTCCACAGCATCGCGCGTGGTTCCCGCAATCGGAGAAACAATGGCGCGGGCCGTTCCGGTCAGAGCGTTCAGCAGCGTGCTCTTGCCCACGTTCGGCCGCCCGATGATCGCCACCTTGGTCTCACGCTGCTCATACTCGCCGTGGGTGCGCAGCTTGCGCGGCTGCGCGCTCTTCGGCTTCGCCGCCCCTGCCGCCGCTCCATCCGCGGTCTCTGCGCCTGCGGCCTCTGCGGCCTCGGCCTCGCCGCCGCCCTCCATCTCTTCCGCTTCCAGCTCCTCTTCATCCAGCGGCTGCAGCACCTCCTCTGGAGCATGTGTCATGGGCGGAGGCAGCACGGCGAACACCTGATCCATCAGGTCGCCGATGCCGATGCCGTGCTCAGCGGAGATAGGCTGCACATCGCGGAATCCCATGCGGCGAAAGTTTTCCGCTCCCGCGTTCATGGCCTCGGTGTCCATCTTGTTCACAGCCAGAAAAATGCGCTTGCCGCCGCGTTGCAGCAGCCGTGCCAACTCCAGATCGGGAGCTGCAAGCTCCGTCCGTCCGTCCACCACCATGATGATGGCGTCCGCCTCGTCCAGCGCCACCCGCGCCTGCTCGAAGATGGCTGCGGGAATCAGCGCCTCGTCATCGGGAACAATGCCGCCGGTGTCCACCAGCCGGGCGCGCTCGTTCAGCCATTCCACCTCGCCGTAGATGCGGTCGCGCGTGATCCCCGGCTCGTCGCCCACGATCGACCTGCGCGAACCCGTCAGCCGGTTGAACAGCGTCGATTTGCCCACGTTGGGACGCCCGCAGATTGCGATCAGAGGCAGGTCCGCGTTGGGAATGTCGGAGATGTCCGTGGTCAGCCGCGCCGCCTCCGCAAGCTCCCACTCGTCAAAGTCCGGCTCGCGCCTTGTGCGGCTGCGCGCCTGCAACTCCGCTGCCTCTGCCGCCGCCTGGGGAGAAACCTTCGGCTTCCCCTTCTTCGATTGCTCGTTGACCGGCTTCACCGCCAGCTTCCGCGCCTGCTTGTTCGCTGCCACCCGCGCCGTCGTCGCCTTGCGCGTCGCTGCCTTGCCTGCGGGCTTTGACTTGCCTCCGTCGGGCGCGTGTCCCGCTGCGCCGCGCTGCCGGTCCGCCTCGTGCGTCCGCTTCGCCTCGGTGCGTTTGCCCTCCGGATTCGGCCCCGCAATGGGCTTCAGACCGCGATTGTCAGACTTGCGGCGGCCCGCCGGCTTGCCCTGGGGCGTAGGCTTGCGATGCTTCTTGCCGAGGCGCTTCTTTTCACTTTGTTTCTTCACAGACACGGGAACACCACTTTCGCGCAGCATACGCCACGGCACTCTCTATTATAGGAACCAGCCGCAGTTTGCGCCGTTTCTTCGCAGGAACGATCCATCAGCTCGCCTTTTTGCTTTTCGCTGAATTCCCTCATGCTGCCCATCCTCGAAGACAATCCGCCGCCGCAGACCACCACGAAGCTCCCCTCGCTGCACGACTTCTTCGCTCCCGGTGGCATGCTCTCGCGCTCCAGCCTCCACTACGAGCAGAGGCGCGGCCAGCTCGAAATGGCCCGCGCCGTCGAGGAAGCCCTTGAAAGCAAGCGCCACCTCATCGTCGAGGCGGGCACAGGCACCGGCAAAACCCTCGCCTACCTCCTCCCGGCCCTGCGCCGCGCGCGCTCCCAGCAGCAGCGCATCATCATCTCCACCGGCACCAAAAACCTCCAGGAGCAGCTCTACTTCAAGGACGTCCCCTTCCTCGAAACCCTCCTCGGCCCCTTGAAGGTCTGCTACATGAAGGGCCGCGGCAACTATCTCTGCCGCCAGAAGCTCTACGCCCTCCGCGACCAGCCCATCCTCAACGGCCTCGAAGAAATCAGCCAGTTCCACGCCATCGCCCAGTGGGAAAAAAACACCCAGACCGGCGACCGCGCCGAAATCGACGCCCTCCCTGAAAACAGCCCTCTCTGGCACAAGATCGACGCCCGCAGCGAGGTCTGCCTCGGCTCCACCTGCCCCAACTTCGAGCACTGCTTCATCACCCAAATGCGGCGCAAGGCGCTCGAGAGCGACATCATCATCGTCAACCACCACCTCTTCTTCGCCGACCTCTCCATCAAGCAGCAGGCCCAGGGAGCCCCCGACGCAGGTGTCCTTCCAGAGGCCGCCTCCGTCATCTTCGACGAGGCCCACGAGCTCGAAGAGGTCGCCTCCAACTACTTCGGCATCGGACTCAGCAACATCCGCGTCGAGGAACTGGCGCGCGACGTGGACCTGCTCATGCGCTCGAAAAACGCCCTCTCCACCAGCCTTCAAAATGCCGTGGAAGTCCTGCGCGAGCGCTCCCGCCTCTTCTTCAGCTCGCTCCCCACCGACGGCCCGCCCCTCGGCCGCATGCCCTTCGCCGACCGCGAAGGCTTCCTTGAAAGCCGTGGCGACGCCTACCTCAGCGTCGGCCACTCTCTCCAGCGCCTCGACGGCGAGCTCGAACGCGTCAAGCAGGTCGAGGAAGTCCCCGGCCTGCGCAACCGCGTCAGCGACATCCGCAGCCATCTCGCCTTTCTGCTGGAGTCGCAGGACCGCAACACCGTCTTCTGGATCGAGCGCCGCTCCGCCGCCGGAGTCCGCAACCTCCACACCGGCTCCGCCTACAACACCTATCTCCAGGCCACTCCCATCGACGTCTCCGGCCTGCTCACCAACACCCTCTTCGAAACCTTCTCCAGCGTCATCCTCACCTCCGCCACCCTCGCCGTCCAGGGCGGCTTCGACCACGTCCGCAAGCGCCTCGGCATGTCCACCGCGCGCGAACTCGTCGTCCCCTCGCACTTCGACTACGGCAAGCAGGCGCT
>JAJZHR010000227.1 GCA_021810815.1 Acidobacteriota bacterium
GACGGCAGTTATGATCGCCGTTCCCGCAAGTGCCCAAAGCACAGAGGGCAGCCAGCGCTCGGACCGTCTTCGCAGCTCAAGAATCATCAATCCAAGCAGTAGAAGCTCCAGCGGAGCGATCGTAGGCTTCACCGAAGCCGCAAGAGCCATCGCAACTCCGAACGGAATCATGAGCGATGGCATGCTCCGGCGCACACTCTGAAAAAGGAAAGCGAAGGCAATCACGATGAGCACCATCACCAGCTCGTCGCGCTCCGTGGCCACCAGCGGTCCTTCGCTCGCATGCATCACCACGAAGAAGGCTGCAGCGTAGAAGCCACCAAACCAAAGCCGCCTGCCAGCGGTGGCGATGGAAGCGGCTATAAGAAGTCCCATTTCAAAAAATTCGAAAAGTCTGCTGCCAGCATCGCTCTGCCCGAAGACCCACGTCGCCCATCGGTCTGTCAGATAGGCTCCCGGCATATTCATGTCGCCGATCTGGCTGTAAGGCTGCATGCCATGATCCATGAGGAAGTTCACGTAGCGCATCACGGGCGCATCCCACATCATGGGCCAATGCCACGAAAGGACGACGTAGTTCATGATCGATGCCACCGCAGCCGCAAGAAAGATCCCGCGCAGCCACACCATCGACCTGTTTGAGACAGCGCCTTGCATTCGTGTCCTCGGAAACTGCCGCATTCTATCGCGCTGCGTAGCGGAGAGCCTTCTCCACCATAGCAACCGGGCAACTGCCATCCTTCCGCAGCATAACGTCCAGATGCGTGCTGCCGTGCCATCCCGGCAGGATGTCGCCTTTGGTGTAGGTGGGCAGGCTCGTCGGCAGTTGGATGAGGTCGTAGGCGTTCATCAGAGCGGCATCGCGACGCACCTCCTCGTCCAGCGAGGTGTAGCTCACAATCATATCCGGGCGCTCCTCCGCGGCATAGCCTGCTGGAATTCCTCCCACAGGAGCTCCACTCCGCAGGGGCTGGAAAGCAAGCGCGCGCGGCGATGCGATGCCGAAAGCGTCCAGGATGCGGCCGTTGAAGGCCCAGCCAAGTGCTCCAATCTCTGGCGTCAAAAGAGTTCCACCCGGGCAGGTCGTGCGAAGTGCGCGCCCCACAACGAGGTATTCCTCCACGCGCGCCGAGTCTCTGCGGTCAGCGACGCCCTTGGCCGCCGCAGTGTCCAGTATGGCCGCCCGCACGATGACGTAGCCCTTCAACAAGGGTACGAAGAGAAATAGGAGGATGCCGGCAAAGCGGGCAAACTCCAGCGCACCGCGCAGCTGCCGCGACGAGGAGGACAGGCTGCGGTACAGAAGAAAGCAGAGCAGCAGAGGAAGCCAGATGAGCGGACGATACCACTCGAAGATCGGCGTGTCGCGCACAACATACTCCAGCATCACGCCGATGCCCCATACGCCTAGGAGAGCTGCAATCCACGAGGAACGGCTGTGGTCGCGCCGACGGAATGCGTCGAACCGGTCAAGGAACATCGCTCCCAGAAAAACCATGAGGCAGACGATCATCGGCCATTCCAGCAGCATGGCCTCGAAGATCTGTCGAACAATATCGGCGCGATCATACGCGTAGCCGATGGCCTTGGCGCGCATGGAGTTGGGCAGAAGAACTCCAAACTGCGCGTACACGGCTATCGCCATGGCGGCGACGATTCCGAGCGCCGCAGCGATGGACGACCTGCGGAATTTCACCGCCGCCGCGACCAGGCACGCAACAGCAAAAAGCGGCAGCATCTCAAGACGCACACAGGCCGCCAGCGCAAGAAGCGGCAGGCAGGCCCAGCCGCCCGCCGCAAAGGAATACATGGCCCCCAGAAGCAGCGCCATCGCCAGGGGCGTCTCCATTTGGCCGATAGAACTCGGCAGCACCAGCAGCATGGCCAGCAGCCCTGCAAGGCCAGCAAGCAGCATGGACTGAACCCTGGAGCGTTGCCCCCCCGCCGCCGATCCCCCCAATGCAAAGGTGGTCGCGGGGAGAAGCCTTCTGGAGAGAAGGTAGGCCAGCACGCCGCAGCCGATCAGCAGACCAGCCTCAAGAAAAGGAAGCAGCCATCGATGGGTGGCTATCCCCAGCCCCGCCAGCACCGCCGTCCACAGCGGCGATGAGGTCGCCATGATGCGCTCGCCTGGATTGAAGAAGGCCGTCCCGCGCAGAGCAAGGTTCCGCGCAATTCTCAGGTGGATGAACGCGTCGTCAAACAACATGCCGCGCAATCGCCACTGGAGCAGGACTGCGGCGCAGAACACAATAAAGACGACCAGCGCCCCAGGCCAACTGGGCTTTGCTTTCGCAGGATTGGCAGAATCATTCGCGCTCGGGATACAGAGCCTCGCTTGCGGAGTTGGTTCGCCACAGTATACCCGCACCTCTTCGCGTCCATGCCACAGCCAGGGCTCCTTCACCGTCAGCGCGCCTTTCGGCCGCTGTGCGCGTACCTCTGATTGCCGTGGCGCAGAATTTGCTTGCGCGAATCCAGCCTCCAGAAGGCATAATGAATCACGCGATATTCAGCAACATCGGCCGCACCGATCCTGGGCGCTATAGGGATGCGCGGGCGATTTCCAACCGGCATCCGGCCCTATGCCGCGTTCCCGCTGCTCGCCTGAAAGGATATCTCTGGGATGACACCTTCTTCCTCCACATCCAGCGTGGACTTCGCAGACCTGCTCTATCGCCTGGATGGCGATCAGGAATTGGCCCGCGAGATTCTTCTCATGTTCAAGGAGGAGTACCCCGCCCTGCTGCGCTCGCTCCAGGTAGCCGTCGCTGGCCGCGAGATGCGACAGGTGGAGACAACCGCCCACACATTGAAAGGGATGCTCGCAAATCTCTCCGCCGTGCATGCGCTCTCCACCGCTGCATTTCTTGAACAGTTGAGCCGAAATGGCGATCCCTCCGGGATGGACGAAGCTCTCACCAGATTGAGCAAAGAACTTCTGGACACCGCGCACGAGATAGATCTTTATCTTGCGCTGCCGTCGTGACCCACTGGCTATGGATCCGGACTTCAATGGTGGACACGAAGCTGGGTGCCCCATCCATGCCGCGTAGTTGTCTTTGCGGCATGGGTGGGATTTCACCGCAGCAATCCAAAGGGCCGACTCAATAACCGCCCGGTTCAGGAATCAAACCGAATTCAGGGAAAGAGCGTACTTTATCAGCCATGAAGATTTTGATTGCGGACGATGAAGCAATATCGCTCCGACTTTTGCAGCGGACGCTGGAGCATGCGGGCTACGAAGTAATGACGGTGAAGAACGGCAGGCTCGCCGCCAATCTGTTGTGCGCTCCAGACGGGCCGCGCCTCGCGATGCTGGACTGGGTGATGCCGGAAATGGATGGCCCCGCTGTCTGCCGCGAGGTTCGCAACCGGCGCAAGCAGCCCTATGTCCATCTGGTGCTGCTCACCTCGAAGAATTCCCGGCAGAACATCATCGAGGGCCTTGAGTCCGGCGCCGACGACTACCTGACCAAACCCTTCGACCCGAGGGAGTTGAAGGCACGCCTGCGCACCGGTCTGCGCATCCTCGAACTCGAAGACAGCCTGGTGGAGGCGCGCGAGGACATGCGGTTCAAGGCGACCCATGACCACCTGACACAGCTCTTCAACCGCGGCGTGATGCTCGACCTGCTGGCCCGCGAGTTGACGCGCACCTCGCGCCAGAGCGGCTGCACCACCGTCCTTCTCGGAGACCTGGATCACTTCAAGGCCATCAACGACACCTACGGGCACGTGGCAGGAGACGATGTTCTCCGGGAGGTGGCCCGGCGGCTCCTCGCCTCCTGCCGATCCTATGATGTGGTCGGTAGATATGGCGGCGAAGAGTTTCTCATCATCCTGAACGACTGCGAAGCCGCCCACGCCCTCGACCGAGCAGAGGAAATTCGGCTCGCCATCGATGCAAGCCCCATCGTCACCTCGCAAGGAACGCTGCCTGTCACCATGAGCATCGGCGTCTTCGCCAGCCGCGACTGGAGCCATCTGCCGCCGGAAGACGTGCTGCGAGAAGTAGACATCGCTCTCTATGCCGCAAAAGCCGCCGGCAGAAACTGCATCCGCATGGCTCCGCTTCACTCCGCGACAAATGCTCAGCCTGTACAGCCATAGGCTGCATCGGCGCTCAGATGCTTCCATTCCAACGGTGGGCAAAAGGCTTGTGTAGAAGCACAAAATATATCCAGAGCACGAAATGAGGGCGCATGAAGACCGAAAATGATCGCCACCAGCACAGCCCGTCGGCGAAGCCTGTCATCATGGCCGCCACGCCGCGCGAAAGCGCAACGCGAGTCCCTCTGCGACTGGCAGCGATCGCCCTGCTCAGCGCTGCGGCTTTTGAAATCGTGCAGCACTTCGCATCGCGACATCTCGATGCGACAGAGAAAGGGGCGGCGATGCTGGCCACCGTCGGGCTTCTGTCGGCGGGCAGCGGGTGGCTGGCTCTCCTCCTTGTGCGAAACAGTGCGCCCACACCCGTGCGGGGGAATCTGGCATCAGAAGATGAACAGGGAGAGCTGGACATGTTGCGCACGGTGGTCTCGCACGTGCCCGACAACATTTACGTCAAGGACACTCGCAGCAAGTTCCTTTTCGCAAGCCCCGGCATGACGCGCCAATTGCCCGTGGCCAGCACCGAGATAATACTGGGACGAAGCGACTTCGACTTCTATCCCAGGGAAATGGCGCAGAAGTTCTTCGACGACGAGCGCGCTGTGATCGAGTCCGGCCAGCCCTTGCTGCGGCATTTGGAGAAATCCCGGGATCGAGAGGGCCGTCCCACCTGGAAGCTGACTTCCAAGGTTCCTTTTCGCGACAGCAGCGGCAAGATCGTCGGCATCATCGGCATCGGCCACGACGTCACGGCGCAGAAGAACGCAGAAGAGGAAATACTGAAGGCGCAATGCGCAGCCGAGGAGGCAAGCCGCGCGAAAAGCGAGTTTCTGGCCAACATGAGCCACGAGATCCGCACCCCCCTCAACGGCGTCATCGGAATGACCGACCTCGCGCTGGACACCCAATTGACCGAGGAGCAGCGAGATTACCTGGAAACAGTGAAGCTGTCGGCCGACTCCCTCCTGAACGTGATCAACGACATCCTGGACTTCTCCAAAATCGAGGCTGGAAGAGTCGACCTGGAG
>JAJZHR010000228.1 GCA_021810815.1 Acidobacteriota bacterium
CCATGCCGGCCTCGGTGAGGCCGAGGTGAAGGGCGTAGTCGCAGCGGCGAGCCAGTTCGGTGTAGACGTCGACCAGGTCACGCACGCCGGAGACCTTGGCGGAGAGGATGATCTGGTCGCGGCGGAGGCCGTAGCGCTCGGCGGCGGCGGCGTTGTCCAGCGCGGAGACGACCATGGCCTCCATCATGACGTCGCGGGCGTCGAGCGGGTGAGCGAGCCGGGAGTTCTCATCCATCATTTTGGTGAGCAGGGCCTGGTCGAGCGAGCCCCAGTTGACGCCGATGCGCACAGGCTTTTGATGCTTGACGGCGACCTCGACCATGGTGCGGAAGTTGTCATCGTCCTTGCGGCCGATGGAGCAGTTGCCGGGATTGATGCGGTACTTGGAGAGGGCTTCAGCGGTGGCGGGGTATCTCGAGAGGAGCAGATGGCCGTTGTAGTGGAAGTCGCCGATGATGGGAGTGTTCCAACCCTTGGCGCGAATGCCGTCGAGGATGTAGGGAACGGCCTTGGCGGCATCGTCCGTATTCACAGTGATGCGCACCATCTCAGAGCCGGCGCGAGCCAGGGCGGCGATCTGCTGAACGGTGGACTCGACGTCGGCGGTGTCGGTGTTGGTCATCGACTGAACAACGACGGGAGCGTCGCTGCCGACGTGGATGTTGCCGATGGTGACCGGAACCGATTTTCTGCGGTGAATAGCTGGCATAAACCCTGATTTTACCAGTTTAAGGCTTGGTGACCGGGGTGT
Source organism: Acidobacteriota bacterium (assembly GCA_021810815.1). Taxonomy (GTDB): domain Bacteria; phylum Acidobacteriota; class Terriglobia; order Terriglobales; family Acidobacteriaceae; genus JAJZHR01. The sequence goes on from JAJZHR010000228.1 coordinate 752, forward strand.
CAGGGCGGTCTGGCGAGCGGTTTGGGGACACCTCGTGCTGATCTTCGGCCTCGAGCAGGCGGTGCACCTGATTGAGGGTGAGGAGGTTACCGTCGACCTCGAATTCGAACCAGCCGGCATTGTCCGGCGTGGGAATGACGTGGCCGACGCGGTGACCGCGGCCGCGAAGAAGAGTGACGATCAGACCGGTGTCGATCTCGTGCTTCATAACGAGTCTCCAGGCATCAAGATGCCGGCGGCGCGGGACGGCGTCGGAGAGAGTCGGAAGAAGTATACCGCGCGCGGTGGAGAGGGTGTCCAGATGGGAGTTGGAGATCAGGCGGCGAAGTCCGGCTTGGGCTGGGTGGCGGTCTTCCAGGTTCTGTAACCGCCGGCGAGGTTGCGCACGCGGAAGCCGTGGTGGGTGAGGATGCGGAAGGCGAAGTAGGAGCGCTGGCCGGACTGGCAGGTGAGGATGATCTCGCGATCGCGCGGGAGCTCGAAGATGCGGAAGCGGAGCTCGTTGAGAGGGATGTGGATAGAGCCGGGGATGAAGCCCAAGGCGCGCTCGTCGGCGCGGCGGACATCGAGAAGGAGGACCTTGTCGGGGTCGAGAGCTTCGAGGTCATCCCACTGGAGGAGGCGGACGTCTCCGGAGAGGACGCTCTGAGCGGTCATGCCTGCCATGTTTACGGGATCCTTGGCGGAGCCGAAGGGAGGGGCGTAGGCGAGTTCGAGGTCGACTAGGTCTTTGATGGTGAGGCCGCCCTTCAAGGCGGTGGCAAAGACGTCGATGCGTTTGTCGACGCCGGAACGGCCGACGGCTTGCGCCCCCAGCAGCTTGCCGGTGCCGGGGGAGAAGAGAACCTTCATGGCGATAGGTTCGGCGCCGGGGTAGTATCCGGCGTTGGAGCCGGGGTGGATGTGGGTCTGCTGGAAGGGGATGCCAGCCTTGCGCAGGGTCTTCTCATTGGCTCCAGTGCAGCCTGCGGTGAGCCGGAAGAGACGCAGGATGGCGGTGCCCCAGGTGCCCTCGTAGGTGGTGGCGCGGCCGGCGATGTTGTCAGCCGCAACGCGGCCCTGACGATTGGCCGGACCAGCCAGGGGGAGAAAGCTCCAGGCGCTGGTGACGAGGTCGCGGACCTCGATGGCGTCTCCTACGGCCCAGATCCGGGGATCGCTGGTCTGGAGGTGCTGGTTGACGCGGATGCCGCCGAGTGCCCCGATTTCGAGACCGGCTTCTTTGGCGAGCCGCGACTCCGGACGGACGCCGAGGCCGAGTACGACCACGTCGGCTTCGATGCGGCGCCCGCTTTTGAGCACGACGATGGAGGCGAGGGCGGTCTCTCCTGGTTGAGGCTCTTCAAAGGCTGCGACGGGATCGTCGAGGTAGAGGTCAATCGCGTTGTCCCGGAGTTCGTTGTGGAGCCACGCGGCCATCTCCGGGTCGAGTGGCGCCATGACCTGCGGCAGACCCTCGACGATGGTGGTCTGAAGACCGCGGCGCTCGAACTGTTCGGCCATCTCCAGGCCGACGTAGCCGCCGCCAACGACGACGGCGCGACAGTACCAGCAGTCCTTGATCCAGGCTTCCAGGTGCTGGGTGTCAGGAATATTGCGCAGGGAAAAGTGGCCGGGACGATCGATGCCGGGGATGAGTGGGCGCACCGGGGCGGCGCCGGTAGCGAGGATGAGTGCGTCATAGGGCAGTTCATACTCTCGGCCAGTTTCAAGCTCGGCGACGATGACGACCTGATCCTTGCGGCGGATGGAACGGACCTCGGAGCGAATGCGGACGTCGAGATTGAGTTGGGCACGCAGCGAGGCCGGGGAGTGGAGGAGGAGGGATTCTTCATCCTCGATCTCTCCGCCGATGAGATAGGGAAGGCCGCAGTTGGCGAAGGAGACATGAGGACCGCGCTCGAGAACGATGATCTCGCAGTGCTCGCAGAGGCGTCGAAGGCGAGCGGCGGCGCTGGCGCCGCCGGCAACGCCGCCGACAATCACGATTCGCTTTTGATCCAAAGTTGTCATCTCGTCTCCATGACGAAGACCGGCCGCCATGATCCCTGGACCGGGTGAACGGATGAGTTATCCGGGATTCTATGGCATTTTCGGTGTGGATGAGTATCGCGGAGCAGACTTGCAGTGGCGTTTTCATTGGGGAAAACGCCCATCGAAGGCGAGTCGCCCTCTACACCTACACCGAAACTGCCTTACGCGTGTCATGAGGTACTGCCGCAACGCCCCCGTGATGAGCGTGCGGCAGTACCATTCCAATGGCATCAGAGAAAGAAGGACTGTTTCGCCTCGCTGATGAGCTGGATGAAGGTTCCCACACCGACGAAGTCCAGATGCGGGTAATCGATAATTTCAGCCTCTTTGAAACCCATGACGCCCATGGACATCTCGCAGACGTGGATGCGGATGCCATTTTCCCCGGCCTCTTTCATGAGTTGCTCCAGCGACTTCACGCCGTGCTGTTTCATGACGGCTCGAATCATCTTGGGTCCGATGCCGCCCATCTGCATTCTGGAGAGAGGAAGCTTCATGGAACTGCCCGGAAGCATCCGGCCGAACATCTTCTCCATGAAGTTTTTCTTTGCTGTCTTGCGCGGATCGCGAAGAGCGGCGACGGCCCAGAAGGTAAAGAAGAGATCGACCTGGATATCGTAGGCCGTGGCGCCGAGGGCAATGATGAAAGCTGCAATGGTGGTGTCCAGGTTTCCGGACAGGACGCCGAGAGCAAGGTGATTGTCGCCGGCGTTGTGTTCGATGGTGTCCAGGCGGGCGTTGATCTGCTCGATTGCCTGCTGCACTTCCAGTAGCGTAGCGGTTTCAGGCATGGTGGCTTCCTTTCAGGGTAAGAGTTCCATTACGGATGGGTTGCCAGCGCGGCAGCGGTCTCAGGGGCCGGGGCCTTGGCCCACTGATGGAGGACAAGAGCCAGGGTCCGATAGACCACGTGTGCGAATTTGGTCAGCGGCAGGAGAACGATGAGGTCCATGGCCAGCACGATGTGACTCATGAAGGTGATGTAACCGAAGGTGGTGGGATGCGGCATGTAGACCACGACCAGGGTGACGAGACCGGTGATGACGGTAAAGGTGAGCAGCAGGAGGAAGAACCAGTCCCCGAAGGAGCTCTTGTCATAGGGTGTCTCTTTGGCGCTGATTCGGCGGCTGATGGCGATGCTGAGGCCATAGAGACAGACCAGGCCACCGAGCAGGCCCATGATCCGCATGGGGTACCAGGGCGGTACGGGGGAGCCGATGGGCTTGAGGAGATAGTCGAGGGTGGTTGCGAGCATCATGGCAAGGAAGCCCCACATGATGGCGCCGTGCACAAACCAGGCACGCTGGAGAAGTGGCTTGGCCTCCAGTGCTTCGTCTTCGCCGCACTGGCGGAAGCGACCATGGTTGAGCGCGTCCATGATTGCGGAGTAGATGGAAGGAATGAGCGCGGAGACGGGGAAGGGACGACGCTCGCCAGCCTGGTTCTTCTTGCCCGTGACACGAGCGGTCATGGAGAAGAAGCCGAAGACGAGGGCCAGGCCGACGACGATGAAGAGGGCGATGCCGATGGAGTGGACCCACTCGCCGGGGATGAAGCGGAAGAGCTGGGTAGAGCCATAGCCGCTGAACAGGCCGCCGTTGCTCGCCAGGCTCCGCTGGCCCTGATGCCAAAGCAGCAGGACGGAGAAGAAGCCGGAGAGGATGAGGAATACGAGGATGTTGAAGGTGGGCGAGCGATACATCAAGCCGGACAGGCCGGTGGGATCATAGCGTGAGATGGCGTAGCTGCGGGCTGCCGCCATGAACTGCATGGGATCGGCCTGGCGAGGGCAGGTCTTGGTGCACTCGCCACAGGCGTAACAGCGCCAGAGGTCTTCCTGCGCCAGCAACTCCTTCTCCATGCCCAGCTGAGCCATACGAATGACGCGGCGAGGGAAGCCTGCCGAGTCCTCTGCGAGCGGACAAACGGCAGTACAGTTGCCGCAGTTGAAGCACGCACTTACATCCAGCTTTCCGCCGGCACCGTGCTTTTTGATCTTCTCCATCATTTCAACATCGATCGTGTGTGCCATGAGCTTTCCTCGGAGTTCGGGTTAGTTGCCGGCGTTGGTCTCTTCACTCTGGACAAGGGTGTAGAGGAGGTAGTCGCCGTCTTCTCCTGCTTCGGTGACAAACCCGTACTTGCGCATGCCTGTGAGGTGCCACAGGGTCTGGTCGCATGGGATTTGGAGTGTAGCGGCGATCTGGGGAACACTGGCCGGCGCCTCAGAGAGCATCTTGCGGATCGCTTTGCGAGCGGCAACGAGCTGCTTCTGGTGGTTCTTTTTGGGTTCGCTGATGCCGCCCATGCGTTCCCGCATGGTTGCCAGCGCCTGCTT
>JAJZHR010000229.1 GCA_021810815.1 Acidobacteriota bacterium
CGTCTCGCAGCAGATCCGAGGACGGCCACCGCCGCTAGCCTACAGCACTTGGCCGAATCTTTTGCTAAAGGAAGATGAATCGTTGACGAGAATACAGAACTTCTGATGTGGAAGTGAATACCTCTGATGTATATCACCGACTATTCCTGTGAATTCTGGTACCCTCTCTTTCACAGTGGACAATACTCCAACTCTCGTGCTCTGTATTGATGACGAAACACTGGGTCTCAAAGTGAGACGGATGGTGCTCGAACATGCGGGGTACCAGGTGCTCACAGCGTCAAACGGCGAAGAAGGCCTTGAGGTCTTCTCCGCAAATCCTGTCGAACTGGTCGTGCTCGACTACGCAATGCCCGGCTTGAACGGCGGCGAAGTCGCAGCGCGCATGCGGCAGATCAAACCAGAAGTCCCCATCATTCTGTTGTCCGCCTACGTCGATCTGGGGCCCAATGTCGCCTCGCTCGTGGATAGGTACATGGTCAAGGGAATCGGCGCGGCAGCGCTTCTGGCCGCGATCGCAAACATCCTTGCGAGCCGCCCCAGCCGACTGTGGCAAAACGGCACAGCAGCGAGGGACGCTTGAAACTCGACCAATTCCGAGGGCAGCTCCGCAAAACAGTCGCTCTGCCCGTTGCCGCGCTGCTCTTGCTGGTCGGCGCTCTGAGCCTGCAACTGCGCGGAACCACCAACATCCTGTTCGATGTCGAGCGCACGGACGAGATGATGGCCGACACGCAGACTCTGCTCAGGTACATCATCGATGCGGAGACGGGTATGCGGGGCTTCCAGATCACCCGCGACCGCACGTTTCTGCAGTCCTACCTGGATGCGCAGCCATACATCGACGGTCTGCTCCAGACATTGCCGGGACGCATTGCCGACCCCACCTTGCAAAGCCAGGTTCAGCAACTCACAGCCTCCTACACCCAGTGGCGCAACAATTTCGCCATTCCATTGCTGGAGGCCAGCCGTTCCTCAGTCATCTTCAACGACCCGGGATTCAATCTGACGGGCAAGCAGGAGATGGACAGCATCCGCAAGCAGTGCGACGAAATTCTTCGCAGGGAAAACGATTCGCGCACTCGCGGATCGCAGAGCGCGAGGAGTCAGGTGCGATCCACACTGATCGTTACCCTGCTGATGGCTCTCATCCTGGGTGTCGCTCTGGCCGGAACCACGCGGGAGAGTCTGTACACCGTCTCCGACGCCTACAAGCACACTCTCTCTGAACTGCACTCGAAGACCAACGCGATCGCATTCGAGGCGCGCAGACTTGAGACCACCCTCCAGGCCATCGGGGATGGTGTCATTGTCTGCGACGCGGAGGGGCGCGTGGAACGCATCAACCCCGTTGCGCAGATACTCACTGGATGGACACAGAAGGAGGCTCTGGGAGTTCCGCTCGAGACCATCTTTCGCCTGGTCAACGAGGAGACGCGCAAGTCTGTCGAAAGCCAGGCCACAAAGGTGAAGCGCCTGGGCAGCGTCTCCAGCCTGGCGAGCCATACCATTCTGATCGCTCGCGATGGCACGGAATGCCAGATCGAGGACAGCGTGGCCCCAATCCGCGATGAGTACGGAGTGTTGACCGGCATCGTGCTCGTTTTCCGCGACGTGACCCAGCAGCGCAGATCGGAGGACGCTCTGCAGGCGAGCCAGAAACTCGCCATGGCAGGGCGGCTCTCCGCCACAATTGCCCACGAAATCCACAACCCGCTCGATTCCGTCGCCAACCTGCTCTACCTGCTCCAGCAAAAGCCCTCCGCAGAAGAGGCCGACCACTATCTGGATCTGGCGCGGCAGGAGATCGCGCGCGTGACACAAATCAGCCGTACCATGCTCAGCCTTTACCGTGAATCAAGAATCCCGGTGCGGGTTGAACTCAAGGATCTTCTGCAAGGTCTCCTGTTGCTCATCAACCCACGGCTGGCCGCGCAGCGAATCACCTGCGAGATCAACCTCCCAACTCCTGTGACGATCGAAGGGTTTCCCTCGGAGCTTCGCCAAGTCTTCAACAATCTGATCGACAATGCCGCCGAGGCTGCTGGCAACGACGGCGAAGTGCGAATCGAGTTGCGCGCCCAGCCCGCAACCTTTCAGCCAAGCGGCTCTTCTACACCAGTTGGTGCAATCGTCGAGATCGCGGACAATGGCCCCGGCATTCCCGCGGACACGCTTCCCCATCTTTTTCAGCCGTTCTTCACCACCAAAGGCCAGCAAGGCACCGGCCTCGGGCTTTGGGTAAGCCGTGGAATCGTGGAGAAGCACGGCGGCACCATCACCGTGGAGACAGAGACCGAGGGAGAGCGCCACGGCTCTGTCCTCCGCGTCTTCCTGCCTGAGAAGATCGGCGGCGGGGGCAGAACCTTTGGCCGGCGAATCGGCGATAGCAACCAGATCGAGATGACCAGAAACCCATGAGCCGGACGTCCCAATACGGGGAAACCTGAACAAGTCCGGCTTTGAAGGGGCGAGACTTGAGTTCCTCCGTAATTGGCTGCAGTTGCGCTACCCTTGAAAGGAGTAGAGGGTCGATCTCAATCCTCTGAACAGACCGTCTGCTCCACGGCAGGAGAACCGCGCCGCATGTCCGAAATCCGCCAAATGCTCTCTGTCTGGACGAACGCTGAAGCTGCGGGAGAGGACTGGGCGCTGGCCACCGTGGTGCGCGTCGAAGGCTCCTCCTATCGCAAACCAGGAACCCGCATGATGCTGACGCGCAGCGGTCTGCGCAGCGGCATGGTGTCCGGCGGCTGCCTGGAAGGCGAAATCAGCCGCAAAATCTGGTGGCTCACGGAAAACGGCCCCGCCATCCAGAGGTACATCAGCTCCTTTGAAGAAGACGCGTCCGCAGCCGAGCAGCCAGCCTATGGCCTGGGATGCGGCGGCACAGTCTCCGTGCTGATGGAGCGGGCCGCCACCGCGCGAGCCACTCTCCAGGCGCTGCAAGCCAGCGTGGAAGCACGCGAGCCTTCCGCCATCGTCACCGTCATCGCGTCGGCCCATCCACTGATTGCCGTTGGGGCGCGCCTCATCCTGGCCGCCAGTCCCAATGGCACAGCAGCCGGGCCCGTGCTCGAAAACACGCTGCCGCCGCTCGCCGATCTTCACGCAATCGCCCGCGAAACGCTGGAGCAAGGCCGCAACATCACGCGCAGCATCTCCATCGAGGACAAGGCCGTCGAAGTCTTCGCCGAGCACATCGATCCACCGTTCGCGTTCTTCATCTGCGGCGCTGGCGATGACGCGCTTCCCCTCGCAGATCTCGCGCAAACCATGGGCTGGCACGTCACCATGGCGGATGGCCGCTCCAACCTGGTCCGCCGGGAGCGCTTCCCTCACGCGGACGCTCTCACCGTGCTGGACCACTCTGCCCCTCTGCTGGGCCTCAGCCTTCGCAATCAGCCTTTGGATTTGGGCGGAGCCGCAGCCATAGCGAACAGCGGAGCGGTGCTGGTGACGCACAGCTACGCCCAGGACCGCGAACTCCTCCGCTCCCTGCTGCCGCTCAACCTTCGCTATCTCGGAGTTCTCGGCCCCCGCAGCCGCACGCTCAGGCTGGTGGAGGAAATCGCCGATTCCATCCACCTCACCGTGGACGATTGCATGGCCCGCCTGCACGCTCCGGTCGGCCTCGACCTGGGCGCGGACAAACCGGCTGGCATCGCACTCGCCATCGTCGCCGAAATCCACGCCGATCTCCACAGCCGCTCCGCCGCGCCTCTGCGCGAAAAAGCCGCCAGCTCAAATCAACCCTGAGCCAGCCCCCGCGCTCATCCGGCCGAGCAGGTTCTCCCCCGCGGTCATCTTCTTCGTGCTGCCATCCTTCTATGAAAAATGGCGCATTCTGACCGATGGGCGCAGCCGTCCAGAGGCAATTGGGCCGCAATTGCAGCAACAGCGACAGCTCAGTCGCCCTCGCCATGAACGAGCCGCAGATTGCTCAGCCTCAAATCGCGCTTCGACCTTGCGACTTTCCCGTTGGCGTCTCCCCGGCGATACGGTGGCGCAAGCCATTCTCGCAGTCGGCTGTTCACCTCGCCCGGCATCTCCTCATACGGCAGATGCCCTGCTCCCTCCAGCACGGTCAACACCGAGCGATGCAGAACCTCGTTCAGCTTGTGGGCGGACGACAACGACACCGCTCGATCCTTGTCGCCCCACAGCAGCAGCATCGGCTTATCCTCCAGCCTGGGCAAGGCCTCGCTCACCTGCTGCATATCCTCGAACCAGCAGTTGAGTATGTTCATCACATGCTGCGCCGTTCCCGGTATCTGAAGCGCCGAAACGTAGTTCGCGAGCGTGCCTGGAGGCACCCGCGCCGGATCTCCATACATCCTGCCCAGAGCGATGTCCTGCACCGGCTCCGGCAAAAACGGCACCTGCAGCACAAACCACTTGCCCAGCGCTGTGCGGTAGAAGCGAATGATCGCGTCGGACAGATCGGAGTAGGGGTTGGCCGGGGCCACGAGAACCAGTTTGCCCACGCGCTCGGGGTAGCGCGCCGCCAGCAGCATGGCGATGGCTCCTCCATGCGATGTTCCCACCACATCCGCCGTCTGCAGATGCAGAGCGTCCATGAACGCGATCACCCGCTCCGCAGTCGCCGACATGCTCGCATCCAGGCCAGGAACCCTGTCGGATTGGCCCAGACCAAGGAGGTCGATGGCGTACACGGTCGCATCGTGCGCCAAGGGCCTCATGTTGCGCCGCCATGAAAACGCAGAGCCGATGATGCCGTGGATCAGGATCACCGGAGGCCCTGATCCTGTCACCATATAATGCATGCGGGCCCCGTCCACCTCGGCCCAGTCGCTTCGAATTGCTGACGGCTGCATATTTTCCATCATCCAGGTTGCAAGCGTCATGTAGCCCCTCTTTGCCATTGATGGCTAAAGAGATCCACGACGACCTCCGAAGCCATTGGACGCAAAATTATTCCATCTGTCACCATATTGTGACGCTCTGTTGCAGCGGCAGGATGCCTGAACCACCAGCGGTGCAAAACCGGGTGCCAATCCGCCGCGCACGCACAGCCTCGCCCCCACTCGCCACCCCCCTGCCGCAGCCGCATACTCTCAACTGTTCCCTGTTCCCTGTTCCCTGACA
>JAJZHR010000230.1 GCA_021810815.1 Acidobacteriota bacterium
CAGCTTATCGCGAACAGCGGGGCCGAAGAATGAGGGTGAATATCCCGTTAGCCTACCGTTTTTGAGACTTGCGGCGGGCGCGAACGAAGGAAGTTACGGAGAGGTAAACGAACATTGCACAGACGGAGGCAAGGGCAAGAAACTCATTGTGCTGAGGTCCGTGGACGTATTGCATTCTGCGAGCCCACGCCTGCTGGCCAAAGAAGAGAGCGAAAACCCCGAAGAATACACCGACTACTTCAAGCCAGAGGGTTCGGCCAGCGTGGGCGAACGGCCCCCAGACGGCTTCACCGAATTTCCGCGTGCCACGCGCGACGGCTCGGCTTTGCTGCTGGAAGGTGGGTCTATGCCGCGCAGCTGAGCTCTGCTCCAGCGGCGGGGACGCCGGGGAGTGTACCCGCGCTGGAGCCTGCGCTGCGACTGGCGCAGGCTCCAGCGCCTTCGAAAGCGCCTTCCCCGCGAGGCGCGCTCCGATGCCGACGCCGCGTCCAAGGCGAACATAGTTCATGCAGCAGATTTTAGCAGCGCGCAAACTTTTCGCCGCATCCGGGAATCATATTGCCCACGCCCTGTATCAAGGAATAATGTGGAGCTATGAGTTGGCAAAACCAGCAATCACGGCGAAGCTGAAGCGGAACCAATGGGAGGTGAAGTTGAACCAAAAAGTGAAGGGCCTGATCCAGCGGCTTGGAGAGGCGATCCACGAGACCGTCTCCGAGTCCGAACACGTCGCCGGAGTCGTGAAGGATATCCGTGAGCAGGGGTTCGATGTGATGCTGATGCTGGAAGCCACCATTGGCCTGAACGAAGTCCACGAAACCGAGTCCGCAGCCGGGAACACCCCTGCCGCCCCGGCAGGCGAGGGACCGTTCACACCGCATGACCTCAGCTTCCTGAAGTCACTTCGCATCAGCATCTCAGAGAGCGAGAGCCAGCCGGAAGACAGCGCATATCCGGGATCGAGCGACGGCAGAAGCAGCACTGAAAGCGCATCCGGCGAGCAGGATGCGACGTAGCCATAGTTGTGAACAGGCGTTATTCGGCTGTGGTACCATCTGCGGTTCGCGGGTTACCGCCCCGTCGTGCGGGGGGTGGTGGCTTACGCGAGCAAACAAGGCAAGTCCAACGAACGAGGATGCCGCATGAGAGATACATTGGGAGTTCTGCTGGCTGGTGGCGCAGGCGAGCGCCTTTTCCCCTTGACACGCGACCGCGCAAAGCCTGCCGTGCCGTTCGGCGGCCAATACCGCATTATCGATATCACGCTCTCCAACTGCATCAACTCCGGCCTGCGCCGCATTTACATCATGACGCAGTACAAGGCGCTCTCGCTGAATCGGCACATCCGCGAGGGCTGGGGTCCGGTGGTGGCCAATGAGCTCGGCGAATTCATCGAGATTCTTCCGCCCATGCAACGCGTCAGCTCAAACTGGTACATGGGCACGGCGGATGCCGTCTACCAGAACATCTACTCCATCGGTTCGGAGGAGCCGAAGCACGTGCTCATCCTCTCCGGCGACCACATCTACAAGATGAACTATGGCCGAATGCTACAGCAGCACAAGGACTCCGGCGCGGACGTGACGCTGGCGACGCTGCCCATCTCTCCCGATCAGGTATCGCAGTTCGGCGTGGTGGAAATCGGGCGCAACAGCGAAGTGATCGGCTTCGTGGAGAAACCGAAGTCCACCGACATACGCTCGCCTTTCAACCCGGAGATGGTGGACGCCTCAATGGGCATCTACATATTCAACACGGACGTGCTGCTGCCGGCGCTGATGCGCGACGCCGAAGATCCCAAGTCCAAGCACGACTTCGGGCACAACATCCTTCCCGGCATTCTGGGCCACTGCAAAATGCACGCCTTCAACTTCGTGGATGAGAACAAGCAGCGCGCCCTTTACTGGCGCGACGTGGGAACGCTCGACGCATATTACGAAGCGAACATGGACGTGGCGTCGATTACGCCGGTGTTCAACCTGTACGACGTGAGCTGGCCCATGCGTACGCGTGTGCGGCAGTATCCTCCGGCGAAGTTCGTCTTCGGCGAGCCCGGACGAACGGGCATGGCCATCAACTCCGTTATCTCGGCCGGCTGCATCGTCTCCGGAGCAGGTGTCCGCAACAGCGTGCTCAGCCAAAACGTGCGCGTCAACTCCTACGCGGACGTGGAGTCCAGCATCATCTTCAGCCACGTGAACATCGGCCGCCACTGCCGCATCCGCCGCGCCATCATTGACCGCGACGTTCACATCCCCGAAGGCACCGTCATCGGCTACGACCAGAACGAGGACAAGAAGAACTACTTCGTCACCCCCAGCGGCCTAACCGTCGTCACACGCGACTACTCGCTCTACGAGGAACCCGTCTCGCCCGACTTCATGCAGGGCGAACAGCACTGGAGCTGAGATCCATCCAGACAGTGGAAACAAAAATGCCTCAAAGGCCTTAAGCCCTGAGGCATTTTCATTTTCATCACCACTGCCCTACTGCAGCAACGTCCCGTTTTCTGCTTCGGCCTTTGCTTCTTCGGGCGGGATGACGACGGCGGCTGCTACCTTGTCTTCGGGCTCGAGGTTGACGAGTTTGACGCCCTGGGTGGAGCGACCGGCTGCGCGGATGGTTTTGGTGTCGATACGGATGATTTTTCCGTACTGGCTGATGACCATCAGTTCGCTGGTCTCATCAACGAGTTGAATGCTGGAGACCTTGCCGTTGCGGGAGGTGGTCTTGACGTTGATGACGCCCTTGCCTCCACGCGTCTGCAGACGATACTCGTCCACATCGGTGCGCTTTCCGAAACCATTCTCGGTGACAGAGAGGATGAGGCAAGGAGTAATCTCCGCTCCTTCTTCTCTGCGGGCCTCCCGAGCAGCATCGCTCGGGGTGGCAGCGCAACCGACCAGGTAATCGCCCTTCTTCAGGTCCATGCCGCGAACACCGTAAGCAGGCCGTCCCATCGAGCGAACATCGTTCTCGTCGAAGCGGATGGCAGCTCCCTCGTGCGTTGCGAGGAAGACGATCTGCTTGCCGTCGGTGAGGCGAGCGGCGATCAAATCGTCGTCCTTATCGATGCCGATGGCGATGATGCCGCGCGCCATCACATTGCTGAAGTCCTTCAGCGGCGTGCGCTTCACCGTTCCATTCCTGGTCGCGAAGAAGATGAAGCGACCCTCTTCCGTCAGGTCGCGGACGCCGAGGATGGTGCGCACCGTCTCTCCCGGCTGTAGGTCGAGGAGACTGGCGAAGGCCTTGCCCTTGCCCGCAGCGCCGATGTCGGGGATGTTGTACACCTTCAGCCAGTAGACGCGGCCCTTGTTGGTGAAGCAGAGCAGGTACGCGTGCGTGGAGTTGATGATGAGCTGCGAGACGAAGTCCTCCTCGCGCGTCTTCATACCCAGGCGGCCGGTTCCACCGCGACGCTGCTGGCGGTAGATGGAGATGGGCGTCCGCTTCAGGTAGCCGGTGTGCGAGATGGTAACGGCGACCTGCTCATCCGCAATCAGGTCCTCCATCTGCAACTCGGCCGTCTCGTCCAGAATCTGCGTGCGACGGGCGTCGCCGTACTTGTCGCGAACGTCCTCCAACTCCTTCACGATCACCTTGCGCAGCTTCTTCTCGCTGGCGAGGATGGACTCGTACTCGGTGATATTTTCGCGGACTCCGCCAAGCTCCTTCAGGAGCTCGTCGATCGAAAGCTGCGTGAGGCGGTAGAGCTGCAGTTCAAGGATGGCGTCGATCTGGCGATAGCTGAGGATCAGCGTCGGCTCCATCGCGTTGCTCATGTCGATGCCGTACTTGGACGCGTCCAGCGTGACGCCGGAGAGTTCACTGCCCTGCAGCCGGATGGACTTGCCGGAGAAGTAGGTGAACAGGTTCTGGCGAGCGTCCGCACGGGAAGACGACCCGCGAATGATCTTGATGACCGAGTCCAGATGGTCGAGGGCGATCTGGTAGCCGAGCAGGATGTGCTCGCGGTCGCGCGCCTTCTGCAGCAGGAAGGCGGTGCGGCGGCGGACGACCTCGACGCGGTGGTCGAGGAAGTGGCGGATGGCCGCAGCCAAGCCAAGCTCCTTCGGCTGGCCATTGACCACGGCCAGGAAGATCATGCTGAAGCTCTCCTGCATCTGGGTGTTCTTATAGAGCTGGTTGAGCACGATCTGCGGCTCGGAGCCGCGCTTCAGCTCGATGACGATGCGCATGCCGTCGCGGTCGCTCTCATCGCGCACATCGGAGATTTCGTCGATGACCTTGTCGTTGACCAGCTCGGCGATGCGCTCAATCAGCTTCGCCTTGTTCACCTGGTAGGGAATCTCGTTGACGATGATGGCCTGGCGCCCCTGCGTGATGTTCTCGATGGCGCACTTGGCACGCATCAGGAAGCGTCCTCGGCCATTGGTGTACGCCGCCGCGATGCCGCTGCGGCCATAGATGAAGCCGCCGGTGGGGAAGTCCGGCCCCTGCACATGCTTCAGCACTTCCAGCAGGCCTGCCTCGGGATTGTTGATCAACTCGATCGCAGCGTTGACTACCTCGGTCAGGTTGTGCGGAGGGATGTTCGTCGCCATGCCGACAGCGATGCCGCTGGATCCATTGACGATCAAGTTGGGAATGCGCGCCGGAAGCACGGTCGGCTCCATGGTCGACTCGTCGTAGTTCGGCGTGAAGTCCACCGTGTCCAAGTCAATATCCGCCAGCATCTCACCAGCGATGCGCGTCATGCGGCTCTCGGTATAACGCATCGCCGCAGGCGGATCTCCATCGACCGAGCCAAAGTTCCCCTGCCCATCGATCATTGGGTACCGCAGGCTGAAGGGCTGCGCCAAACGCACCATCGTGTCGTAAATGGAGGCGTCGCCGTGGGGATGGTACACACCCATCGCGTAACCAACCACCTTCGCGCTTTTGTTGTACTTCTTATTAAATTGCAGCCCCATCTCGTGCATCGCAAACAGTACGCGCCGATGCACCGGCTTCAAACCGTCGCGAATGTCCGGCAGAGCGCGCCCGATGATCACCGACATCGAATAGTCAAGGTAGGAGCGGCGCATCTCCTCTTCGATATTGATAGGAATGAAGTTG
>JAJZHR010000231.1 GCA_021810815.1 Acidobacteriota bacterium
TATGGGCCTTCTGCCGGACATGCTTCCGGGATACACGCCTGTCGGCTCGGCTGACGCTTTCAAGGCCGAATACGGCGATGCGCTTCCCTCGGCTGCCGGGCTGGACCTGCTGCAGATGTTCGATGCTGCGGCGGCGGGCGACCTTGGCGCACTGTACGTGGTGGGAGCGAATCCGGTGGCCCGCTACGGAGTGGATCCAGCGTCGCTGAAGAAGACGTTCGTCGTGGTGCAGGATATGTTCCTGACGGAGACGGCTGCGGCCGCAGACGTGATTCTGCCGGCAGCGAATCTGTACGAGAAGTCCGGCACGGCGACCAATACCTACGGCGACCTGCAGCTTGTGAGCAAGGCGGCAGACCGCGCCGGCGTTCGCACGGATTTCGAACTGATCGTCCGCATCGCCGACAAGATGGGAGCGACGATGAAGGCGCTCGTTCCCTTCGGCGCGGGCAGCACGTCGCAGGGCACGCAGGCGGACATGGGACAGACGCGCGGCGCGCAATCGGGCGAGGCGGATCGCCATGCGGTCTGGCTGACGGCGAACCACCTGGAACCGAAGCTCAGCCCGTTCGATCCGACGGCCGTTCTGGACGAGATTCAGCGGCTGGTGCCGGGCTACAACTTCTTCCGCCTGGAGCTTATCTCCGGAAGCGACCAGCACATCGAGCCAGCCGCGCAACTGCTGCAGATCGCGGGCGCTCCGGCGCGGCGCGACCTGGTGCTTCCGGCGAACGACACTCTGTTCACCTCCGGCACGCTGGGTCGCTTCAGCAACATGCTGCATCAGGTGAGCGACTTCCAGGCTGCAGAAGAGACGACGCACCTCCACGAACCGGCTGGCGATTAGCTCCACGGGAACACTGCTTAGCATTCCTTGTTTTTCAGAAGTCCGCACGAAACCGAAAGAGGCACGAACCACGTGAATCCGCTGCTCACATTCCTTTTGCTCAGCATCTTGAAGGTCGCCGTGGTGCTCGTCATCTTCCTCACCGCCGTCGCCTACACGGTGCTGCTGGAGCGCAAGGTGGTTGGCCGCATCCAGAACCGCTGGGGACCGAGCCGCGTTGGCCCGTTCGGCCTGTTTCAGCCGCTGGCCGACGGCATCAAGCTGTTCCTCAAAGAGGATCTGATGCCCACGGGCGTCGACCGCTTCCTCTATCTGCTGGCGCCGATGATCGCCCTGGTGGCAGCCCTGCTTTCCATCGCAGTGGTTCCTTTCGGCGGCGGGCAGACCTACAAGGGAGTCGAGATTTTCGATATTGCGGACCTGAACATCGGCCTGCTGATCATCCTCGGCATCACCTCCATCGGCGTGTACGGCATCGCTCTGGCCGGATGGTCGTCCAACAACAAATACTCCCTGCTCGGCTCGCTGCGGGCGACGGCGCAGGTCATCAGCTACGAGCTTGCGCTGGGCCTGTCGCTGGTCGGCGTGGTGATGCGCGCCGGATCGCTGCGCCTGCGCGACATTGTCGCCGTCCAGTCCGTTCACGGCATGGCCTCGTGGAACGTCTTCGGCGGCTTCCAGTTCGTCGCCTTCTTCATCTACCTGATGGCCGCCTACGCGGAGACCAACCGCGCTCCCTTCGACCTTCCCGAGGCGGAGACAGAACTCACCGGCGGCTACCACACCGAGTACAGCTCGATGAAGTTCGCCATGTTCTTCATGGCCGAATACGGCAACATGATCATCGTGGCGTGCGTGGCCACGCTGCTCTTCTTCGGCGGAGCAACGAGCCCCTTCGGCCACCTGATTCCCGCTTTTGGCGGAGCCATCGTCCAGGCGATTCTGCCCGTGCTGTGGTTCGTCGCGAAGGTGCTGGCGTTCCTGTTCCTCTACATCTGGGTGCGCGGCACGCTGCCCCGCTTCCGCTACGACCAACTGATGGGCTTCGGCTGGAAGTTCCTTCTGCCGCTGGCCATCGCGAACATCATCGTCACCAGCCTGGTGCTGGCGATCCACGGATAAGCTTTCCGCCGCTCTGTTTCTATACGGAACCAGTATCTTCGCTGGTTTACAATCAATAAGAACCAACCAAGTTTCTAGCCTGAGGGACCACTCGAGAAGCCATGCATCTGGTACTGTTCATCCTCTTTGGCGGTTTGTGCGTGGCTGGGGCCGTCAACCTGCTCCTGCAGCGGCACCCCATCAACAGTGCCCTGTCGCTGATCGTCGTGATGACATCGCTCGCAGTGCTCTACCTTCTGCTTGGCGCGGAATTCCTGGCCGCAGCGCAAGTCATCGTCTACTCCGGCGCCATCATGGTTCTGTTCGTCTTCGTCATCATGCTGCTGAACGCGGGTGAAGAAGAGCGCACCACCGGCAGCAAGGCGGCCTACCTGGTCGGCTTTCCCGGAGCCGCCGCCCTGCTGGGCGTGCTGGCATTCGTTTTTCTCTCGCAGAAATCGGCGCTGGGGAATGCAAGGCTGGGCAGCTTTCTGGTCACCACCAGCGACCTGAGCCGCGTTCTTTTCCGGGATCTGCTGCTGCCGTTCGAGGTCACCTCGATCCTCATTCTGGTCGCGATTCTCGGTTCTGTGGTTCTCGCAAGGAAGGAACAGTAATGGCCGGCACGGAGTTCAGCAACGCAATGATGGATGTACCTCTCGCCTATTACCTGGTGCTGAGCGCCATCCTGTTCTCCTGCGGCGTGGCCGCCTTCCTCATCAAGCGCAACATCATCACGGTCTTCATGTCGATCGAACTGATGTTGAACGCTGTGAACCTCACCTTTGTCGCCTTCGCCCACCACTGGCACCAGGTGAGCGGACAGATTTTCGTCTTCTTCGTGATGGTGGTCGCCGCCGCTGAGGCAGCGGTTGGCCTCGCCATCATCATCGCGATCTTCAGAACGCGAGAGACCCTGAACATCGACCAGATCAACCTCATGAAGCTCTAACCAGCAAGCGCAGCAGGAAATGCCGCACCCGACAAGCCAATGACATCGATGCCCACACAACTCCTCTGGCTCGTACCGCTGCTCCCCTTCTGCGGGTTCCTGCTCAATGGCGTGCTCGGCCGCAAGCTGCCCAGGGCAGCCGTCAGCTCCATTGCTCTCCTGTTCACCGCGATCCCCTTTGCGCTGGTGCTGTGGCTGGCTGCGGCCATGACCGGCCAGGGAGTGGAAAGCATTCAGGCCGTCAGCGCTCCGTGGATGCAGGTCACCGGCCTCACCGTGAACTTCGGGCTCTACGTGGACCACCTGACGCTGATCATGCTGCTGGTGGTGACGGGCGTCGGCTTCCTCATCCACGTTTATTCCGCCAGCTACATGGCGCACGAGGAAGGCTACTGGCGCTTCTTCGCCTACCTGAACCTGTTCATGTTCTTCATGCTGACGCTGGTGCTGGCAGAGAGCTTCCTTCTGATGTTCGTTGGATGGGAAGGGGTCGGCTTGGCGTCGTACCTGCTGATCGGCTTCTACTTCACCAAGGATTCCGCTGCGCAGGCAGGTAGAAAAGCATTCGTCGTCAACCGCATCGGAGACTTCGGCTTCCTGCTGGCGATGTTCCTGATGATCGCCCACTTCGGCTCGGTCAGCTTCGGCTCGGTGTTCGGCCAGATCGCAGCGCACCCGGAATGGCACGGCGGCCTGATGACGGCCATCGCACTTCTGCTGGTTCTGGGAGCGACCGGCAAATCGGCGCAGATTCCGCTCTACATCTGGCTTCCTGACGCGATGGAGGGCCCCACGCCCGTCTCCGCTTTGATCCACGCGGCGACCATGGTGACTGCTGGAATCTACATGGTGGCGCGCTCGCACGTTCTCTTCGACCGCTCGCCCTACGCTCTCGGCGTGGTGGCCATCATCGGCTGCGCGACGGCATTCTTCGCAGCAACGGTCGGCTTGGTGCAGACGGACATCAAGCGCGTGCTCGCGTACTCCACCATCTCGCAGCTTGGCTACATGTTCATGGCCTGCGGCGTGGCGGCGTACTCGGCCGGAATCTTCCACCTGGTGACGCACGCCTTCTTCAAGGCGCTGCTGTTCCTCGCCGCCGGGTCTGTCATCCACGCGCTGAGCGGAGAGCAGGACATGCGCAAGATGGGCGGCCTGCGCAAGCGGATTCCCGTCACCTTCTGGACAATGACCGCTGGCGTGTTCGCCATCAGCGGCTTCTTCCCCTTCTCCGGCTTCTTCTCGAAGGACGAGATTCTCTACCAGACCTTCCTCTCTCCGAATCCGCTGGGCAAGCTGCTTTGGTTTGTGGGCCTGCTCACGGCGGGAATCACATCGTTCTACATGTTCCGCCTCTGGTATATGACCTTCTTCGGAGCGAGCCGCTTTGAAGAGCACGCTGGCACCGCCCATACCGATGCCCATGCCAACGCGCATGCGCATGGACATGGACATGCGCATGGCGTGCATGAAAGCTCCTGGGTGATGCTGCTGCCGCTGGTCGTGCTGGCCATCCTCTCGGTCGCCGGCGGATGGATTGGCATCTCTCCCGCGATGGGCGGCCACAACGCCATCGGCCACTTCCTTGCCCCGGTCTTCGCATCCGGCGAGGGCGCGGTGGCTGAGACGGCGAACCGCACGCTCGAACTGACGCTGGCTTTCATCTCCGTGCTCACCGCCCTGCTCGGCCTGTTCCTGGCGGACACCTTCTATCGTCGCAAGCCGGAGCTTCCGGCGAAGTTCGCCGCGAGCGCAAGCGGCCTGTACGCCCTAGTCAGCAAGAAATACGCCATCGACGAGCTGTATGGAGCGGTCATTGTGACTCCCCTGCTCGTAATTTCGCGCGTCTTCCTGTGGAAGGGCGTGGACCAGTACATCGTGGACGGCGCAGGATCGGGAGCGGCATCGCGCACGCAATGGCTCGGCGGCATCGTTGCCAGGATTCAGTCCGGGAACATCCGCAGCTACGCCGGATGGCTGGCCGCAGGTGCTGCCGCTGTGCTCCTTCTGTCGATTTTCGCTTTCGGCTTCAGCTTCTAGACGCAGTTGGAACCGGGAAACCGCAGGACGCAGTCGCATTCTGGCACGATCTACGCAGTTGCAATTTGAGAAGCTCAACGCAGTTGTACTTCGAACGATAGACGCAACACG
>JAJZHR010000232.1 GCA_021810815.1 Acidobacteriota bacterium
CAGTACATCGGCGGCGTCGAGCACGCGATTCTTCACCTGATCTATTCGCGCTTCTGGACGAAGGTGATGCGCGACCTTGGGTTGGTGAAGAACGACGAGCCGGCGAAGCGCCTGTTCACGCAGGGGATGGTGATCAAGGACGGGGCGAAGATGTCGAAGTCGAAGGGCAATGTGATCTCGCCCGACGACATGATCGCGCGCTACGGGGCGGACTCGACGCGCATGTATTCGCTGTTTGCTGCGCCGCCGGACCGGGACCTGGACTGGCAGGAGGACGGCGTTGCGGGCGTGAGCCGCTTCCTTTCGCGCGTCTACCGGTTCGCGATGAAGTATGCCGCGCGGGCGAAGGCGGGGTCGGCGACGGAAGTTGCGGCGAGCGCGGAGACGGCGGTCGGGTTGAGCGCGGAGAACTCTGCGGCGGCGAAGGACCTGCTGCGCAAGCTGCACCAGACCATCGCGAAGATCACCATGGACTTCAGCGGGCGTTGGCACTTCAACACCTGCATCGCGGCCATCATGGAGCTGGTGAACGAGTGCGTCGCGGCGGAGGCTTCGATCGACGCGGGCAAGGTTCCGGACGCTGTGCTGGCGGCTCTGCTGCGCGATCTGGCGCTGCTGCTGGCTCCGTTCGCGCCGTTCCTGGCGCAGGAGCTTTGGGAAGAGATTGGGTGCGAGGGAGCTATCTTCCGGCAGCCGTGGCCGGTTGCCAGCGAAGATCTGGCGCGCGAGGACAGCATCCAGATTCCGGTGCAGATCAATGGCAAGCTGGTCATCGTGATCTCGATTCCGGCAGGCAGCGCGGAGGCGGAGGTGCGCGAGGCTGCCCTTGCGGACGCGAAGGTGAAGGCGCGCATCGCAGCCCTGGCCGCGGAAGGCAGGCAGGTGGCGAAGGTGCTGGTGGTGCCCGGAAAACTGGTGAACCTGGTGGTGAAGGGATGACGCACGCCGTTCCCGTGCGGGGAACGCAAACGTTCATCGAGACGCTGCGCGGCTGCTGGCGGCGGCCCTCGCTCACAGCGCTCGAAGTGCTCTGGCGGTGGACGTTCGGCATACCGGTGCTGTGGATTCTCGGGACGAACGCGTGGACCATCATCCACTCCGTGCCGCTGGAGCACACCGGCATCAGCCATTTGAGCCTGCTGGATCCGATCGGCGCGGCCCAGATCCTTGCCGACGCGAGCCTGCTGCTGATCCCCCCGGCGCTGGCGGTGGCGCACTGGCTGGCTCCGCTGCTGATCGGCCTGTGGGCCATCGCCGCAGGACTTGGGCGGGTGCTGGTGCTGTGGCGGGTGCGACAGCTCTATCCGCAGCTTGCGCCGCTGCAACTGAAGCCGATCACGCTCATCCTTCTGCAGGTGGTGCGGACGGTGGCGCTGGCAGCCACGTTCGTCGCATGGTTCGCAGGCATCCAGTGGGCGGCAGGCATTGCCGTCGTCAGCAAAATCCAACTGGATCAGCCGGCGAACCTGGTGCAGTACGCTGGCCTGGTCATCGTCATCTCGCTGGGCCTGTTCACCTTCTGGTCGGTGGTCAGCTGGATCTTCTCCGCAGCCCCGATGCTGGCCGCCATCCGTGGGACGGGATTCTTCAGGAGCCTGCGCGACGCATTTTTCCTGGGGCCGCTCACGGGCAAGCTGGTGGAGATCAACCTGGTGCTTGGGATCGTGAAGCTGGCGCTGCTGGTGCTGGCGATGGTGTTCTCCGCCTCTCCGATGCCGTTCGAGTCTGTCACGACGGACGTGTTCCTCCACTGGTGGTGGCTCGGCGTCGCCGTGCTCTACCTCATCGCGTCCGACTTCTTCCATGTAGCGCGGCAGGTCGGCTATCTGGAGCTTTGCCGGGCCTACGAGGCGCAAAAAGATTCTCCCCTTTCATAGCCCGCCATAGCCGGGATTCGGCATCTGACTCCCTTGAGTGCGGCGGATGCCCCCCTTCTGCCCGCGCGGGAGACTTCTCATGACCTTTGCTATTTATGCCGTCGGCTACCTGATTTTGATCGCCGGGCTGGCTTACCTCGCCCACCTGATGCACATTCCCCAAGCGTATATTCTGGCTGGCTCCATCGTCCTGCTCGGCATCGGAATTGTGACCGGAGCGCAGAATACCCGGCAGAAGGACCCCAACTAAGGCGCTCAGGCGAGCGCCGCAGCGGCTGCGATTTACACTTGATAGCAACCGTGAATACTTCCACCATCGTTATCCTCGACTTCGGATCGCAGTACACGCAGCTGATCGCGCGCCGCATCCGCGAATTGAACGTCTTCTCTGTGGTGCTGCCCTGCACAGCGCCGCTGGCGGAAATCTCCGCCCATCACCCGAAGGGCATCGTCCTCTCCGGCGGCCCCTCGTCCGTGTACGACGCGGACGCGCCTCCGGCCGACCCGGCTGTCCTCGCGCTCGGCGTGCCCGTGCTGGGCATCTGCTATGGGCTGCACTACATCGTCCATCATCTGGGCGGCAAGGTGCGGCCCAGCGACAAGCGCGAGTACGGCCACGCGGAGGTGAGCGTGCTGGACGGCGGGGTGCGGCTGTTCGCAGGTCTGCCCGAGACGCTGCAGGTGTGGATGTCGCACGGGGACGAGGCTCTGGAGCTACCGCCGGGATTCCGCCGCACGGCCGAGACATCGAACGCGCTGGCAGGGATTGCGGATGAAGAGCGGCGCATCTGGGCGGTGCAGTTCCACCCCGAAGTGCACCACTCGAAGCAGGGTACGGCGCTGCTGCGGAATTTCGTGTTCGATATCTGCGGCGCAAGCCCGGACTGGACCCCGGAGCTTTTCATCCAGGAGACGGTGGAGCGGGTGCGGGCGCAGGTGGGCAACGGGCACGCGATCTGCGGGCTGAGCGGCGGCGTGGACTCGTCGGTGGCGGCCGTGCTGGTGCATCGGGCTATCGGCGACCGGCTGACCTGCGTGTTCGTGAACAACGGAGTTCTGCGCAAGGACGAGTTCGCGAAGGTGCAGAAGAATATGCGCGACAACCTCGGCCTGAAAGTGGTCGCGGTGGACGCGAGCGAGCGCTTCCTGTCGCGGCTGGCGGGCGTGACCGACCCGGAGCAGAAGCGCAAGATCATCGGGAACGAATTCATCTCCGTGTTCGACGACGAGGCGGCGAAGATTTTCGCAGCGGAGAAGACTGCGGGCGAGCATGTGGCCTGGCTGGTGCAGGGGACGCTGTACCCGGACGTGATCGAGTCGTCGTCGGTGAAGGGGCCGTCGCAGACCATCAAGAGCCACCACAACGTGGGCGGCCTGCCAGCGGACATGAAGCTGAAGCTGATTGAGCCGCTGCGCGATTTGTTCAAGGACGAGGTCCGCCGCATTGGCCGCGACCTGCAAATGCCGGAGGACATCCTGGAGCGGCAGCCCTTCCCCGGGCCGGGCCTGGCGGTGCGCATCCTGGGCGAGGTGACGGCGGATCGTGTTGCGCTGCTGCAGGAGGCGGACGAGATTGTGGTGGCGGAGATCAAGGCCGCCGGGCTGTATCGGAAGATATGGCAGTCGTTCGCTGTGCTGCTGCCGGTGAAGTCGGTGGGCGTGATGGGGGACCAGCGGACGTATGCCTATACCTGCGCCATCCGGGCGGTCCACTCCGAAGATGGGATGACGGCGGACTGGGTGCCGCTGCCCTATGAAGTGCTGCGGACGATCTCCAGCCGCATTGTGAGCGAGGTGCGCGGCATCAATCGCGTGGTGTACGACATTACATCGAAGCCGCCGGGAACGATTGAGTGGGAATAAGCGGGCAGGGGTCTTTATCGGACCAGACCGCTGGGGACGTGCCATAATTCAGCAGAGGTGTCACATGGATGTAGAAGTGACAGCGATGAGCGAAAATGGACGAATCGTGATTCCTGCGGCCTACAGGAAATCCATGGGGCTGAAGCCTGGCGAGGCCCTTGTGATGCGTATGGATGAGGACGGAATCCATATTCAGAGCCGGCGCCAGGCGCTGGCGCGCGCTCAGGCACAAGTGCGGAAATATGTGCCCGAAGGTGTGAGCCTTGTGGATGATCTGATTGCGGAGCGGCGCAGAGAGGCCAAGCGTGAGCAAGGCCGTTCTTGACACTTCGGCGATTCTGGCCGTCATCAACCAAGAGCGCGGCGCCGAACGCGTTGCCGATCTGCTCGCCGATCCCAAGGCTGAGCTGCTGATCGGGACGGTGAACCTGTCCGAGGCGCACGCCGTGATGGTGAATCGAGGCGTGCCCGAGCGCGAGGCGTGGGGGTTTCTTGCAGGGTTCGAGGCCATCGTCGTTCCGTTCGATGTTGGATTGGCCAGAGCCTCCGGAAAGATGATCGCCCAGACACGCAAGCTTGGACTTTCGCTGGGCGACCGGGCGTGCATCGCCATTGGCCTGCGCGAACGCTGCCCCGTTCTCACGGCTGATCGGGCATGGGGACGACTCAAGATGGGCGTGGAGATCGAGCTGATTCGGGATTGATCCGGGATTTGCTTCGGGCATTGTCCGGGACTGTCCGGCGATCCGGAAACAATCAGCCGACTCAGAGCGTATTGCCCCTGTCAGCCCAGGCAGAGGTGAGCACGTGCGATTGGCGAGCAGAAGTCTTTTGGCTTTCAGCGTTCTGGCGTTGTTTGGAGTTGGAGCATCCACCTGCTGGAGCGCCGGCTCTGGGCGGACGGTCTTCAACATCGTGGACTACGGAGCGCGCAATGATGGCTCCGCGCTGGCGACAGACGCCTTCCGCAAGGCGATCCAGGCGGCGAAGACGGCCGGCGGAGGCACGGTCTATGTCCCACCGGGAAAATACATCAGCGGACCGGTCGAACTGGTCAGCAACATGACGCTGGATATCGACGCGGGAGCGACGGTGACTTTTCCTGCGATGGTGCTTCCCTTCACGCCGGGCCGCCAGCAGGGCATCGAGACGCTGACGCCGGTGCCGCTGATCGGCGGCACCGATCTGGAAAATGTCACCATCACGGGCCGCGGAACGCTGGCCAGCAGCAACGCCGACTGGATGAAGCTCCACGCGCGCATCGAGCCCACGGGAACTGATCCGGGCAGCGCCAACGGCCCGCACTG
>JAJZHR010000233.1 GCA_021810815.1 Acidobacteriota bacterium
GCGGAAGTAGCTGAGAGGGGTTTTATCGCATCAAATGCAGCCACGACAGCAATTGCAGCTCACCTAAAGAAACAAATAGAGCTTGACTTTGCTAAGTTGGATACCTATGCTTCGTTAGAGCATCGCGACTTCGGCCAAGAAACTTTTTGCATGCTAAGCCCATCTAATGCACAAGACAGTTAAGCCGATGAATCAAACTGTCCGGTTGTCAAACCTCATGATAAAAAAAGTCCAATCAGATTTTCTGTTTGCCCAGCCCTCCTTTGCTTCAGGTGCCGCGCGCACTTTTGATTTGTGGGGCGAATTCGACGCGTATAACGTTAGCGAAACCGGGGCAGAGGCGGATGCCAATGCAATTGCCTCCGATTGGCTAATCGTCGGCCAGGATATTTCGGATGCCATTCATCAGAATGACCCAGAACGCACGGCGGCCTGAGGCTTCGTGAGCAGGCGCATCAGGAACAGTTCGCTACCACCTCAAGTACATCCGGATCAGCCCGCGCCTGGTCAAATATCGCGCATTGAGGCAGCTTTCTTCTCCGGTCCACTTCCCCATCCCGATCTGCTCGCCAGGTACAACGACGTCATTCCCAATGGCGCAGAGCGCATTATGGCTATGGCGGAGAGGCAGAGCGCCCATCGCGAGAGTTTAGAGGCCCTTGTCGTCAAGGGAAATCTTGCCAGCCAGACGCGGGGTTCTTATTTCGCCTTCCTCCTCGCCCTCGTATGCATCGCAGGCGGTTTCTCTTTGGTCTATGCGGGCAAGAGCGGAGAAGGGATTTCCGCGATTATCACCAGCATCACCGGGCTTGTCGGCGTCTTCATTTACTCAAAGCACGAGCAAAAGAAAGAACGCGTCGAGAAGGCGCTGGCCCTGCAGTCGCGCAAACCTCGATAGAAGCGGCGAGAGCACCATGAAAAGCACCCTGCCCCGCCGTTGTCGGCTTTTTCCGCAACTATCGGCGGTATTCTTGAATGCATGATGAAGATGACGGTGCTGGCGTCGGGGTCAAAGGGAAACAGCACCCTTGTCTCCAGCGGACGCACCCGCATCCTGGTCGATGCCGGGCTGAGCTGCCGCGAGCTGCTGAACCGGATGCGCGCGGCGGGAGAAGATCCGGAGGCGCTGACCGCCGTCCTGATCTCGCACGAGCATCTGGACCATATCAACGGCCTCTCCGTGCTGGCGCGCAAGCTGCGCATCCCGGTCTACTTCACGGAGCCGACCCACCGCGCATGGGCCAGAATGATGAATCCGCGCACCACGATGAGCTACGCCAAGTGGATGGAGATGCGGCGGCTGGAGATGGAGGCCAAGGCGCAGACGCCCTCTCTGTACCCGGATTCCGCCGGGGGCGATCCGGACGCTTTGCCTGATCTGGCGGAAGCCTTGCAGGAGGATTCCAGCACGAGCGAGGGTTCCGCTGCCGTTGGTTCCGATGGTTCCCCGATGGAGGGTTCGCTGGACGACCTATCCTCCGTCAGCCGCGAAACGCCTGTGGCTTCCGGCCGACCCCGGAAAGCGCCGGCCGAGCCTGCGAGTCTGCCTGCAGTGGAGTATTTTCAGGCAGGGAGCCCGTTCTGCATCGGCGACATCGCCATCAATCCCTATACCATTCCGCACGACGCCGCCGACCCGGTTGGCTTTGTCTTCGAGGCCGAGGGGATGCGTGTGGCGATTGCGACCGATCTTGGCTATATGCCGCAGAATGTGCGGCTTGCGCTGCGGCGCTGCGACGTGCTGATGATCGAATCCAACCACGATCTGGAGATGCTGCGCGACGGCCCCTATCCGTGGTCGGTGAAGCAGCGGGTGCTGTCGCGGGTGGGCCACCTCTCCAACAACGCCACGGCGGAATTCCTCTCTGGCGAATATGACGGAACTGCGACTTATATCGTTCTGGCGCATCTATCTGAAAGGAACAACCTGCCAGAGCTGGCGCGCCTGAGCGCGGAGTCGGCCTTGCAGGGGCGGGCGAGCCTGCTGGGCAACCGGGTGCTGCTGGCCCGGCAGGATGCTGCGCTGGAACCTATCTGTCTGTGACCGTGGCGCACCCCACGCTCCCTGCAAGGGAGCTGTGTCGCCGCTGCCAGCGAGCTGGAGAGGTAAGCAGTTGCGTGGCTGGTGCTTAGCAATTATTTGGCTCCAGCCCGCCCCAAAGAGAATATGATGGAGTCTATAAAGTAATGATGAATTCTATGACACACAGTTCGGCAAGCCACACCCTTCCGGAGAGCGAGTGCACCGACCAGGTCGTCGGCGATATTTTATCCAGTTGGCGGTACGACATCTCCGGGCTGAACCCGGAGATGCGCAGGGATTACGAGCATCATCTGGAAGAATGTTCCCATTGCAGCCATCGTCAGCAGTTGCACCGCACCATTGACGTGGTTCTCATCAGCCTCAGCACCGTTTCCACCTTTGTTTTCCTGCTTGCGCTGGCCATCATCCACAAGTTTGCTCCGTTGCAGCACTTCGATGTGGTGCGCATGTATACGCACAACCTGTCCTTCGTGCTGAGCCTGGAGTCTGCCGCTGTGATGGGGCTTCTGGTGTCTCTGCTGACATGGATTCTGGTCGCTGTCGCGACGCCTGTGCCCGTCTACATGAAGGGCGTGGCTCTGGAGCAGGCGCGCGTTCTGCAAGACCGCATCCCCGAAGAGCTGCGCGACCGCCTGCCGAAGATTTCCTAAGTTCGATTGTTGATTTTTGTTGAAGGGCACGGCTTCGGCCGTGCCCTTCGTGTTTTCAAGCCCGCTCAATCACGGCCGCGAAGAAGCCGTCGCAGGGATGCACCCCCGGCAGCGTCCTGAGGCAGCCTTCCTGAAGAGCCGTCTGCGAAAGCATCTCTGCCGCCTCCGGGCGCACGATGCCAGCGTCCCTGAGCCCCGCAAGCACTCCGGCCATGTCCACCAGCCGGAACTCCCCTGCCGGACTGGAAGCCAGGCATGCGGCCACCACAGCCTGATTCTCTTCCGGCTCCAGGGAGCAGGTGGAATAGACGACGCGGCCACCGGGAGCGAGGCGCTGCATCGACGCCTGCAGGATCGTCCTCTGGCGAGCGGCGAAGAGCGGCAGATTCTCTGGCCGCAGCTTGTGCCTGATCTCGGGATTGCGGGCCAGCGTTCCTGTTCCGCTGCACGGGACGTCGCACAGGATGCGGTCGAAGCTGCCTGCGATGGCGGGCGGAGCTTCACTCGCATCGGCTGCGATAGAAGCATCGACCACAACGCCAGCGTCGGCGCGGACGAAGCGAATGTTGCCGGCGCGCGGGTCGACTTCGAGGCGACGGCGCATCTCGTCCAGCCGCCGCTTGCTGGCGTCGGCGGCCACAACCTCGGACGCCGGATTGCGCTCGGCAAGGACGCGCGTCTTGCCGCCGGGAGCGGCGCAGCAGTCCAGGATGCGTCCGGCGGCGGGAACACCGAATGCTGCAATCTCCGCCACCAGCTGCGAACCCTCGTCCATGCTGTGCAGGCCGCAGGTCTGGCCCCGCTGCTGCTCGGAGGCTTCGGCCTGCGCGGTGGTGAGCGTTCCGATGCGCGCGGCAGAGAGCAGCCTGCCGGGCTGAAGATCGGCGAACGAGGCCTCCTCCGGCACATCGCGGAAGGCCGGCATGGGCTGCGTCTGATCGGCTTCGCAGATGGCGGCGGCGTTCGCCGGTCCATAGGCCGCAACCCATCGCTCCACCAGCCACAGCGGATGGGCGAATCTGGCTGCGATCTGGGCGGTTGGGGCGGCGGCTTGGGGAGGCTTCGTTTCCGCAGCCGCCGATTGGCTCGCCTTCGGCGACAGGGCGATCTTGCGCAGCACAGCGTTCACCATTCCGGTGGCGTGGGGCTGGTCGGCGGCGCGGCAGAGTTCCACGCTCTCGGAGATCGCAGCGTGGGCAGGGATTCGATCCATGTAGAGCAACTGGAACGCTCCCATGCGCAGGGCGATGGCAACCGGCTCCGGCAGCTTCTGCCCGGGCCGCTTCAACAAGGGCTGCACCAGGGCGTCCAGGCGAATCTGCCAGCGCAGGACGCCCATCACCAGAGCGGTGGCAAGGTTGCGGTCCTCCTGCGAGAGCGGCCACACCAGCCGCTCCTGCAGCAGCTCGTCGCAGTGCCCCTTGCCGGCGGCAATGCGCTGCAAAATATCGAATGCGATGGAGCGCGCTGCCGTCACCGGGCGTGGAGCCGCGGCCTGTGCTGGCGCTTGTGCTGCAGGAGCAGTTGCGGGCTTGCGCCTCGCTGGCCCGGCAAACTTTTTCTGCGATGAAACGGGCTTGCCCTGGCCTGTGGCCGAATCTTTTCCGCTGCTCATCCCTCTAGCCTAACCGCTCTCCGGGCTTGAGCTGATAGCCGCTGCAAAACTCGCTGGCGGCCAGCCGCTTCTTGCCCTCAAGCTGCACCTGCAACAGCTCCAGCACGGTGCCGCCGCCGCACTGGACGAGCATGCGTCCGTCCACGGCGAGCAACACACCCGGCTCGGCGGAGAGCTGCGGCTGAGCGGCTGGAACATGCGCCGCTTCTGTAACTCCCATCGCAACTGGCACGGGCATCGCTTCCGGCATCGCTTCCGCAACGCGCATCGCATGCACGATGAGCTTTTTCCCCCGCAGGGAGGTGTAAGCTCCGGGCCACGGCTGGAAGCCGCGCCATCGGTTGTAGAGCGACGGTGCTGGCCGCGTGAAGTCCATCCGGGCGTCTTCGCGGGTGAGGATGGGAGCGAGCGTGGCCAGAGCGTCGTCCTGCTTCACGGGAGACAGAGTTCCCCGGGCCAGGCCATCGAGCGTCTCCACCATCAGGGCAGATCCCATCTCTGCGAGCAGCGGGAAAAGCTCCTGCGCGGTCTGAGCGGGGCCGATGGGGAGTTCGCGCCGCAGCAGCATGTCCCCGGTGTCCAGGCCGGCGTCGAGGCGCATGGTGGTGACGCCGGTCGCAGTCTCGCCGTTGGCGACGGCCCACTGCACCGGGGCCGCGCCGCGATACTTCGGCAGCAGAGATCCGTGGAGATTGATGTTCCCGAAGCGGGGCAGGTCGAGCATCCACTGCGGA
>JAJZHR010000004.1 GCA_021810815.1 Acidobacteriota bacterium
GGACCGGCTCTACACAGAGGCTTCCCTGCCCCCCCGCTACGATCCCGGCCTGCCGGGCCAGCCTCCCTACACGCGCGGCATCCACGCCACCGGCTATCGCGGCAAGCTCTGGACCATGCGCCAGTTCTCCGGCTTCGCATCTCCAGAGGAGACCAACGCGCGGTACAAATACCTGCTGGCCAACGGAGGCAGCGGCCTCAGCGTCGCCTTCGACCTGCCCACGCTGATGGGCCTGGACTCCGACGATCCGCAGTCCGAGGGCGAGGTGGGCAAGTGCGGCGTCGCCATCGATTCGCTCGAGGACATGGAAACCCTCTTCGATGGCATCGACCTCGAAGCCACCACCGTCTCCATGACCATCAACTCCCCAGCCAGCGTCCTGTGGGCCATGTATCTCGCCGTCGCGGAGAAGCAGGGGGCGGAATGGAGCAAGATCTCCGGCACGCTGCAAAACGACATTCTGAAGGAGTACATCGCGCAGAAGGAGTACATCTACCCGCCTGCGCCGAGCATGCGCCTGGTCATCGACACCATCGAGTTCGGCGCCCTGCGCACGCCGCGATTCAACCCCATTTCGCTCTCCGGCTACCACATCCGAGAGGCCGGATCGACCGCCCTGCAGGAACTCGCCTTCACGCTCTACGACGGCATCGAGTACATCGAGTGGGCGCTGCGGCGCGGCATGCGCGTGGACGACTTCGCACCGCGCCTCAGCTTCTTCTTCAACTCGCACAGCGACTTCTTCGAGGAGATCGCAAAGTTCCGCGCTGCCCGCAAAATCTGGTGCCGCGTCATGGCCGAGCGCTTCGGCGCGAAGAATCCAAAGTCGCTGCTGATGCGATTCCACACCCAGACCGCCGGAGTTTCTCTCACAGCGCAGCAGCCCAAGAACAACATCGCGCGCACCGCGCTGCAGGCGCTCGCCGCCGTTCTGGGAGGCACGCAGTCCCTGCACACCGACAGCTACGACGAGGCGCTCGCCCTGCCCACCGAAGACGCAGCCCGCATCGCCCTGCGGACGCAGCAAATCATCGCCTTCGAGTCCGGCGTGGCCGACACCACCGACCCGCTTGGCGGCTCCTACTACGTGGAACGTCTGACGCTGGACATGGAACGTGGAGCGTTCGACTATTTCGCCCGCCTGGATGCTCTGGGCGGCATGGTGAAGGCCATCGAGCTTGGCTATCCGCAAAAGGAGATCGCCGAGGCCAGCTACCGCTACCAGCGCGAGGTCGAGGCAAAGGAAAAGATCATCGTCGGCGTGAACGATTTCGTCGTCGAGGAGACGCTGCCGCAGACCCTCTACATCGGCGAGGAGGTTCGCGCGGCGCAGACGGAGAAACTCCAGCGCCTGCGCGCCCGCCGCTCGGCAGAAGAAGTGCGGCGCTCTCTGGCCGCCCTGAAAGAAGCCGCCCGCCACATTCCCGCAACATCCTCCGCACCCGGGGAACTGAGCGCAGCCAACACCATGCCCTTCATCCTCGATTGCGTTCGCGCCTACTGCACAGTCGGCGAAATCTGCGCGGCCCTCAAGGAAATCTTCGGAGCCTACGAGGAAAGCCCCTGGGCTTGATTTGGCAACTCACGCTTCTTCGTGGAAAACCAATTCCGGCATCGGGAAATCGCGGCGGTTATCGGTGAAAAGCACCATGGTGTGAGTCATGGCTGTAGCCGCGATCATCGCATCGGGAACGGAGAGGGTCACGCCTTTTCTTGCAAAAGCGTATTTCGTCTTCCCGGCGAGCGTTGCAATCTCGCGGCTCACGTCGATCAACTCAAGCTGCGAGAGCACCAAATCAGCGACCCCCTCTTCTTCAGGACGCAAACCGGCAAAGATCTCAAGAACGGTGACGGTGGAGCAGCAGAGGCGCTTGCCCGCAAGGAGCAGACGCAGCAGTGCTTCCTTCTTGCCGCGCCGTGCGTTGATTGCGTCGATCAGGATGTTGGTGTCAAGCAGATATGCGTCCATGCGCCCCGACTCTCTTGCGGCGGCCGGTTTCGATGCGAAGATCCTGTTGGCGCATTGCACGCACCCATTCCGCCGATCCATTTTCCCATTCGGGGTGCTTGGCGGAATCAATCAGCGCGCCCGGACGCTTCAACAGATCCATCAAAGCCTGGCGCTTCAACTCTCGGTCAACCACCTCGGCCAGGAACTGGCTCCGCTCCCGCTTCCCAACGCGCGCGTCGATGGCCTTCACCATCGCCCTGGGCAGGACTACATGCGTGCGCATCATGGCCGGCTTGCTCATGGGATTAAGGTATCACACAGAAAATCACGCCTCGCTGCCGTCCGATATCGCTGTGCGAATGCCTGTTTGCAACATTTTCGGCGCGATTGGAGTTGCGATCGAGGCAGTCTTCTGACTGAGCCTACGAGGAAAGCCCCTGGGCATGATTGCCCCGTGCCACGTATACTCATCAGTTGCCATGGCCACCGCCCCGCCAATCCGCGTTCTCGTAGCCAAACCCGGCCTGGACGGCCATGACCGCGGCGCGAAGGTGATCGCCCGCGCCCTGCGCGATGCTGGCATGGAGGTCATCTACACCGGCCTGCGCCAGACGCCGGAGATGATCGTCAACGCCGCCTTGCAGGAGGACGTGGACTGCATCGGCCTCTCGATCCTGTCCGGAGCGCACAATGCCATCATCCCGCGCGTCGCCGCCCTGCTGAAAGAGCGCGGCGCGGAGGACATCCTGCTCATACTCGGCGGAACAATCCCGGAGCAGGACGCCCCCGCCCTCAAGGCCGCCGGCGTAGCCGCCATCTTCGGCCCCGGAACTCCGCTGGAAACCACGGTCGACTTCATCCGCTCCCATGTGAAGCCCCGCAGCGTCGCCCTGTAGCCCCGTCTACACTGGAGCCGCACTCTGCCTTGGAGCCATAGTCCGCTCTGCAGCCGCAGTCAGGGCTTGTAGCCCTTGACGTCCTTCCCCTTTGCCGATAAATAACGCTTCACCGGGTCCTTCTTCAGCCCTTTCAGGCCGGAAACGACGCACCTCGCGTTCAACTGCGCTCCAATCAGGCTGGTGTGCGTGTGCGGGTCGCCGAACAGCGGCTCGACCGCCGCCTGCCCCAAAGCGTCGTAGCGGCGCGCGATGATTTCGTTCAGATCGACGAAAGCGACGCCCTGCTTCTCCGCCACCTGACGCGCCCATCCGCCGTAGTTGTCTGCATTGCGAACCACTTTGCCGTTTTTCCAGATCTTGCGCGGGATGGGAGAGCAGATGATCGGTGTCGCTCCCTTGGCCCTGGTGTCCGTCACATATTTCGTCATGTACCAGCCGTAGGTATGCACCGTCTCATGCTTCTTCAGGATGGGATTCTCGATCTCCTTCGACTCGTCGCCGACGCCGGGAATGGTTCCCCGGGCGCGGCTGGTGTCGTCGAGCGGGCCAGAGTCGTTATGGCCGAACTGCATGATGACGAAGTCGCCCGGCTTGATCATCGCCAGATCGCGATCCCAGTGGCCGCCGTTGATGAAGGTCCGGCTGCTGAGGCCGCCTATCGCCCGGTTCACCACATTGATTTTGTTGGTGTCGAAGTAGGGTGCGATCTCGTCGCCCCATCCCCACTGTCCGCCAGCGCCGTCGCCATGTCCGTTGCGCACAGTGGAGTCGCCGATCAGCCACAGGGTCGGCAGCTTCGGATTCGCTGGCACCGCAAGGTGCAGCCGCTCCTCAAAGCGAAGGTCGGCAGCTCCGGGGTCTGTGCTGATGGGAGTGGTCGCCTGTGCGGGAGCCGCAGATGTAGGTGCTTGCGCATTCCCGGAAAGAAGACCGAAAAGGAAAATAGCTGGCAAAAAGAGAAAGCTGAAGATCGATTTTGCGGAACGCGGCACGTGCGAGCCCTCCTGAAATGAGGGGCCAGTATAACGGTCAGAATGCTATTTTTGCACGGAAAATATTCCGGCTAGGGAACACGCAGAGGCCGGAAGCCCTCATACGGGAACAGACCGGTCGGGTAGTCCACCGTGGGCACCTGCGCACGGAACAGATAGCGGACGAAGAAGCCGCCGGTGACCGTGTTGTAGTTGTTCGTGTTGTTGCCGCTCAGGAATCCGCCAACGTACCAGTGGTCCGCGATCCGGTACGATCCCTCGCCATTGATGTTGTAGTTGAAACCAGCGTCGGTCGTGATCGGAGTAAAGGGATTGTTGTTGGCCGTCTGCAAAGGAACATCCAGCGGAAAATACGGCGCGTTGTCCTCCTGGAAGGCCTGAACGCCGATGCCGCCGGAGACCAGATAGTGCCAGTCCGTCTTGTAATGGCCGATGAAGGTGATGGGAACGGAGGCCAGGAAGTATGCCTCCGGGCTGAAGTAGCCTCCCTGGCCATAGGTGAAGCCGAGCTCGTTGTACCTGAAATGCTCGCCGAAGAAGTTCGCGCCGATCTGCAGGTTGCCGTAGCCCGGGAAGGTGTGGACCAGGAAATACGCCCCCATATTGCCCTCGAACATGGTGTTGTCGAGCACATGGTACCCGGTCAACTGCGCTCCGTCGCCGCTGACGAAGAAGCCTGCGCGCTCATTGCCGAAATCCGCGCGCACGCCGCCGCCAGTCGAAATAACTCCGCCCCAGATGTTGCCGGAGTAGACGTTGGTCGCCGTTCCGGGATCGCGCAGCCCAGCGTAGGAGAGCTGCGTCTCCTCCACCGGCTCCCTGTTGCCGAAGATCGTGATGGGGCCGCCGGCGATCTTCCACCGGAAGCGCGCCGTGATGTTGGAGACGAGAAACTCGTAGGGCGTATAGCCCGCGGCGACGCCGAAATTCGCGGTGGTCAGTTGCAATTCGCCACTGACGCCGCTTGCAAGTTGCTGGCCAGAGGCAGCCCCTGCCGGAAGCGTGCCGAGCCGCTGTCCGCTGGTTCCATCGTTGATGCCGGAGTTCAGGAAGACGGCGCGCGGAATGATCGTGACCCGCAGCGTCTTGCCCAGAACCCCTGATGCCTCAAACGGCGCTTCGAGATCGGTCAGCCTATCGAACCCGGGTGTGCCGCTGCGGTAGCGAGCGATGCCCGTTCCGCCGAGCCATCCGCTATAGGACGCCTCCAGCGAGGCCAGATCCTGCTCCGCCTGCTGTCTTGGAGTCAGCGCAACCGGCACCTGCGCCGCCGCCTGCGGGTCGTAGGGACCGCGCAATGGCGGCAGGTTGCGCTGCATCAACTCATTGTCCGTCGGCGGCGGCCCCAGCGGATATGGCCCGGTGGGCTGTTGCGCAGCGGGGTAGGAACCCTGACCAGCCGGCGCGGGATAGCCAAGCGGCGCGGACTGCGGCTGGCCGTTGTCATACGCGGACGAAGAGGAACTGCGCGCCCGTCGGGCTCCTCTCTGCGGACTTGCCAACGGCTGCTGGTACTGCTGGCCAAGCTGGCCGCTGAACTGGTCGTTCTGCTGGACATCGGCGGCCGATCCAATGGCCGGGCCAGCCGCGTAGCCACCGGCGCCCTGTTGCTGCGCCTGCGCGGCTTGGCGGGGAGTGATGCCGGGCGATGGAGACGTGTCCGTGCGGGGCTGAGGCACCATACCATCCGGTGCTGGCCCGGGAACCGAATACTGAGCGTTCTGCTCGATTCCGCCATCACTCTGCTCACTTCCACTGTTCTGATACTGGCCACGGGGAGGATTGCTCTGCCCTGCCATCGAGCGTCCGGCGATGGAACGACCGGGCTTGGACTGCCGCGCCCTGGCGCCAGCTGCCCGTGCCGCAGCAATGTCAGGATGCGTCGTCGTTGCCTGAGCCGGAGCATTCGGCACATAGCGGATGGTGGGCAGAACGTCGGTCTGCTGCGGCGCATTGGAATTCTGGTAGGCCTGCGAAAGATCCGCCTGGGACGGTTGCGCCCTCAGTCCGGAAACCGGAGCCGTCGTCTGCGGCTCCTGCTCGCGGTAGATCTCATACGGATCGGGAGGAACCATGGAACCCTGGTAGGAGGCGTTCGATGGCCCATCGTAGGAGCGCGATGCAGGACGCGTGGCGGCTTGGGCAGAAGGAGCCGCGTACGCTGGAGACACCCCGGAGCTCTCGGGCTGGCTCCTCTGAGCGTCTTCGGTCGCTCGCCGAATCTGCTCGCGCTGGTAGGCCAAAGCAGCGGCCTCGTCTACCCCGCGCGTGGGATCGCTTGGAAGGTCGTTCTGGATTGCATTGGCCCGCGCCGGGAGAGGCTCTGACCCGCTGCCACTGGAAGTCGCGCCGCTGACGGGAGTTCCATGCAGCACCGGAACCCTCGGATCGTAGGGAACATAGGCTCCATAGACGTCCTGCGACTGCGAGGGCTGCGCAGCCGACCGGGAACCACCGCGAGGCTGAGAAGCGTCGCGAGCCTGGGATCCGTCACGGGCCTGGGGCTCGTCGTAGGAGGCGTTGCCCAGTTGCGGCGTCGCCTGCAAGGTGTAGTGCGGGACGCTGGCTCCATCTGCGGAGTTGCTCTTGTTCGAGCGCTGGCGGCCATACGGCTGCGGCGAGAGAGATCCAGGCTCAGCGCCAGAAGCCTGAGCAGAAGACGCTCCGGGATAGTAGCCGACCGACTGCGGCGGCGCATAGGTGGATGGCAGGTCGTCGGCGGCTTGTGGTTCGTAGCTCGCGCGATAGGAACTCCCCGCGGCCACAGGTGCGTACGCCTGTGGAGGAGGCAGGCTGTCGGGCAGTTGGCCACCCTGATTCTCGGCCTGGGGAACATAGTCCCTCAGCCGGCCGCTGCCCTGTCCGGTTCCCTGCTGACCGCCCTGCATCCCTTGCGCGGGAGGCATCGTCTGCATCTGGCTTCCGGGCATCTGTGCTCCGGGCGTGTAGTAGCCCGGATTCTGGCCTGAATTCTGCGCAGGATAGCCGCCGGGCGCGTTGTACCCCCCGTTGGCAGCGGCTCCGCTGGAGATCACCACCGGCGCCTGGCCGTAGGCGTTGTTGTAGCTGGGCAGATAGGGCGGCGGCGCAGGGCCGACCGAGCCGGCCGCAATGTCCGATCCCGGGGCGAGCAGCGAAGCCAGGTCGGTATTCACCGGGCTGGGCAGCTTGGCCACCGGGGCCTTCTCCGGCAACTGGCTCAGCGCCAGCGCAAGATCCGCTCCGGGGTCGGGCGGCGGCATCGCCGCCAGTGCCGCCTTGTAGTAGTCGGCGGCGCGGCCGCTGGAGCCACGTGCCTGCTCGAACTTGGCCGCCAGCGACAGCAGGCCGGAATCCTTCGGATACTGGTTCAGACCGTAGCGCAGCCAGGTCTCTGCCTGCTTGGTGTCTCCTGCGGAGAGCGCGGCTCCAACCGCTGCGTTGTAGTCGCCCTCAGAGCCCGTGGAAAGGTTCTGCGTCTTGTAGATCGTCTCCGCCTGCTTGGGAAGTCCGGCCCTCAGGTATCCCACGGCAAGAGCGCGGCTCACGCCCGGATTGTCAGGAAAGGCCTTGGCGGCTGCATTCAAAATCAGCAGGGCTCGCCGTGGATTCCCGGCCGCCTGCGCCTGATTGGACCGCCGGACGGCCCACTGAGCCCACAGCGTCTGCACCGTGCGCCGCTGGTCGACGGTCAGATCCTGCCGGCCTCCCAACTGCATCAACTGGGCGTACAGCGCAGGGTCGTTCTCAGCGTTGTAGAGCAGATAGGCGTTCTGAATCTGAACGTCCGCAGGTGCCGCAGCGCGTTGCGCCTGGTAGTGCTGCTGTACGCGGTTCAAAAAAACCATCGCCTGGCGGGAATCGCCAAGCGAGTTGTAGACAGAACTCATCGTTTGCAGATAGCCCACATCGCCTTCGAGCTGACTTCGCACCTTCGCTGGAATCTGCTGAGTTTCAGCTACGGCCTCACGGTCGTGGCCGCTCTGGTGCAGCGCCGAGAGCAGTCCCATCCAAGCGTCTGTATTGGAGGGATCGCTGGCCAGCGCATGCTGATAGATGGGATAGGCGGCCTGCGCATTGCCGCGCGAAAGGTAGACCGACGCCAGTTGCAGTTCCAGCGGAACGGACGGCTTCTGCCCGGCGGTGGTCTGCTCCGTCACCGCTCGCTCCAGAAAACCCTGCGCCACCTCAAGCTGGTTCTGCGACTGGTACATCGATGCGATGGTGCTCAGGAATCCGGGGTCGCGCAAGGCCGCGTCGTAGGTGGCCTGCGGCATGCTTTCCAGCGTCCGCACCGCCTCTCCGTCCTGCTTCATGGCGTGCTGCACGCGAACCAGACCCTGCCAGGCGTCCGCATTGGATGAGTCCGCAGCCAGCACCTGGCGGTACAGTCCAGCCGCCTGGTCCAGGTGGTTTGCCTGCTGCAGAAGACCCGCATACTGCAACTGCGTCTCTGCCTTCAGCCCCTTGCCGTTGGCCGGAAATGGAAGATCGAGCGCGGACTTCAGCACCCGTTGCGCATCCGCGTCGCGTCCGACTGCGGAGTAGGCCGAAGCAAGTGTCCGCAGAAATTCCGGATCGCGCCGCAGTACTGATCGAACGGCTGGCGGCATTTTCGCCTCGGTCGCCAGCGCCAGAGCCGGTTTGCCCGCCTGGTATTGCGCCGTGAACAGGCCGCGCCAGGCAGCAGGAGAGCTGCTCTTCACCCGCACATACTGATCGAACACGCCGATGGCCGACTCCGGCTGCTGCGCCTTCAGCAGCGTTCCGCCCAGGCCTTCAAGGGCCTCAGGGCTGGAGGGCCGCATCGCCAGAGCGGCGCGGTACTGCGTCTCCGCCGTGGCGACATCGTTCTCATTCAGCGCCGTCGATGCGTCGCCCATCGTGTACCAGAAGCGGGAGGTTGCGAGCGCATTGTCGATGCCCGCGTCCTTCGCTCCATTCTGCTTGGCCTGCGACAGGTAGCTGATGGCGCCGCCGAAGTTGCTCTGGTTCATCCGCACGTAGCCCATGCCGGCAAGGGCGCGCGGATTGTTCGGGTCTTTGGCAAGGATGGCCTGGAAGCGCTGATCGGCCTCCTCAAGATGCTTGGCGTTCAAGGCGCTGTAGGCCGCTGCCTCCTCCGCGTTGGCTGCGCGCTGCTCTGCCTGAGCCTGCATGGTCGCCTGATCGGCAGCGGAGGGAACTCCTGATCGCGCGGCGGCAGCGGCCTGCGTCAAGGTCTGCTGCAACTTCGCCTCCAGCTCCGGATCCTTGTGCTTGGCCAGATAGCTCTTGATCACAGGAGCCATCGCCGGGTTCGCCGAGTCCCAGATCAGCGACTGCCGCAGCGCCTCCATCGCGGCTGGATCTGCCGGATGGCGCTGCAGGTAGGCCCGTCCCTCGGCACGCGTCTTCGGGTTGTAGGTGAGGATGCGCCCCAGCGTTATCTGATACCGCGAGTCGTTGGGATAGCGGTTGATCAGCTCCCGCAGCCCGGCAATCGCATGGTCGCGGCCATCATTGGTGGCGGCTTCGGTCTGGTAGTAGGCCAGGGCCCAATCGCCGGGCGGAGGCGTCGAGCCGAACGTCTGCCGGTAGATCTTCATCGCCGCGTCGTACTGACCGCTCTGCGCCAGGGCGCCAGCCTGCTGCAACTGCTGCACTTGCCCCTGCTGCGTGACCATGGACTCGACGCGCGAGATGTTCGGGTCGTTGGGATTGATGGCGCGGAGACGATTCAGATACGTGTTGGCCAGGGCCAGATTGCCGCTCAGCTTCGCGGCGCGCGCCAGGCCGCCCAGGGCCTCTGTATTGTTCGGGTCCGAAAGCAGCACCTGCTGCCACGCCTGCGATGCCATGTCCATCCGACCGCGAACCTCCAGCACATGCGCCTTGTCCAGCAGGCTTCGCGTGGCTGCGGTCGCTGTCGTAGCAGTCTGCGCGTGGGTCGCAAGGGGGGCAAACAGGGCAACCGCAAGTGCCCAGCCTGCTATCGGAAAACGGATTGGAAGGCGCAACGTCATCGGAGGTGGCGAGTCTGTCCTCAAGCTAAATCCGCAGGTCGTCTCATCTTACCCTCACATCGCGGATTTTGCTTCTTTTAAAGTGCACTTTCCAGCGGTTCTATTTCCATTTCACCTTCAACTTGCCATCGCGGTCGAATCGCGCGCGGCCTTCCTCATATCCTAGCGAAAACAAAGCCAGATTTTGATCGTAGTAAAACTGCTGGCGGCCGTACAGCCCGGTCGCCGCATCCCTGGTTGCGGCCACGCGCTCAAGTTGCGCCGCCGCCTCCCTCTTCATGCCCAGCGCCTGAAGGTAGGGCACCACAGCCGCCGAGAAGCCGATGGGACCCTTCGCATCGACCACCGCTCCCCTCGCGTCGACCGAAGCGGGCGGCAGCAGTTGCTTGCTCAAATAGACTGCCATCCCTGGAATCGCGGCCAGGCATTGTTTCGCCTGCGGCGTCGCGGAATCCGTCATTCCCGCCCAGAGATAGACGCGAATCGCGTCATAGCTGCCAACTCCCCCGGACGCGTCTGGTTGCGCTGCGGCAGCTTGCGCCGCTGCGCTGATCGCGTTCTCAGCGCCGCCGCCGATCTCCTGCAGGCCATCGTCGCGCCTGCCAGCCACAGCGCCACTTGGTTGCTGCGCTGCGGTTCCCTTCTTGATCGCCTGAGCGGGCAGTGCGACCGGAGTCCACTGCTGCCCCGGCGCTCCCATTGCGTTGTACTCCACCCAGTCCATCGCGAATCCGTTCGCAGAAGTCGCGCGCAGCAATTGCGACTGATGCGCCGCAAGTGCTGCCCACGGGCCATCTGGCAGCTCCGTTGCGAGCCGCTGCAGCAAAGGCAGGGGCGTGTAGCTGGGATTCACCAGCCAGACCGCCGCGCTGGGATGGAAGCCGCTCGGCCCCGGCAGCACCACCGGCCCGAATCCCGGCAGCGTGGCCACTTCCTCCTGCGCGATGCGCGCTGCCATCACCCGGCCCAGGTTCGCGTAGCGCGGCTCTTTC
Organism: Acidobacteriota bacterium; assembly: GCA_021810815.1. Classification (GTDB taxonomy): domain Bacteria; phylum Acidobacteriota; class Terriglobia; order Terriglobales; family Acidobacteriaceae; genus JAJZHR01. Next base: position 10,819 of record JAJZHR010000004.1, read on the forward strand.
CAAAGACGTCCCGCCTCCAGCAGCGTATAGCTCATCCAAAGGTCGGCGTCGGAGGCGGAGTTCGCGTCCAGCACCTTCCACTGGCCGTCGGCGGACTTGCCCCAGTTCCAGGATGGCAGCCGCTGCGTCAGGTCGCCCTGCGCCAGGTTGTCCTCCGTCCATTTCAGCAGGTGGTCGAAGCGCGCACGGTCGTTCGCCGCAAGTGCGAAGAACATGGCGTAGGCCTGCCCCTCGGAGGTGGTGCGGTCCGCTCCCTGCTTGTCCCCGTCTTGCCGATCCCCGTCTTGCCGATCCCCGTCTTGCCGATCAAGGACACGGCCCTGGGAATCCACATACCTGCTGGCGTACTGATCCCACAGCGGCCAGGACTCCGCCCTGCAGCCGCTCTGCAGCACCGTGACAAGCGTCGCCGCCAGCAGTAGCCACGCGCGCCCAGGAGTACGTGGATTCCCGGGGCGCAGGCCGTTCCATAGGCTCCTCCACAGGTGCCTCCGCAGAATCAACCGCAGACTCGGGTGCAGACCACTCCGCAAACTGGGACGCAGAAACGACAGACCCCGCGAACTGCCCATCGCTTAGTTGTCCTCTTCCTCGGTTGCCTGCAGGCGGCGCCTTGCCTTGCGGCGCAGCCACACCCGTATCCAAACCGCCATGATGAAGCAGATGATCAGGACGAAGATCACCACCACCCATGGAAACATGGAGAACCAGAGGCCGAATTGCGTCAGCAGAGACAGATCCCCGACGTGGTACACGTCGCTGCCGATGCGATAGGAATCGAAGCGGCTGCCATGCATCACGCTGACGGACTGGCCGATCTCGCTCGACTGAGCGACCTCAAGAAACGCCTTCAGGAACTGGGGCATCGTCGCATGGTCCTTCACCGCGATCACCACCACCGAGCGTCCCTGGGAGTAGGGCGACTCAATGCCCTCGATCAGCGTGTCCGGCAGGCCGCCGCCAGTCTGCAGATCGCCGGAGACAACGTGCTCCGTGCTGCGAATCTTCCACCATGCGTGCTGCATGGGAGCGAAGAAGCCCTGGGTGTCCTGCACCTTGACGCCGTTCACGTCGATCATCACCGGCAGGTTCCCATCCAGCTTGCCGAGGGCGGGCTGGTCCTCCACCGTTCCCAGCACCAGAAAGTCGGCGTTCGCGCCCGCTTTCATCGCCTCCGGCCCTGCGACCGTGACGCGCAGCACCGGGTAGCCGGTCTGCGCTCCGAAGTGGCCCATCAGCGTCAGGAACAGCTCGATCTCGTCGGCGCTGGGGTTGTCCGGAAGCACAACCGTGGTCTCCGAAAGGTCGGCCTTCCGCGTGAAGGGGAAGCCGGCATTGGAGAACAGCTCCAGGTTGGGCATCGCGGCCCAGTGCGCCAGACCTCTCAGGTCGAGATAGGAGTCTCTCAGGATCGCGCCCTGCAGGTTCAGTGGGGCGGAGTCCTGGCACTGGGACTTCTTCGCGATCTGAAAGTAGAACTTCATCAGGATGGAGTTCGAGAAGGGGCGCATGTTCACAACAGGAACCGGCACCTGCGTCTTCATGATCTGCGACGCGCTGGCGGTGTGCGGCAAGGGAGCGGAGCTGACGTATCCGTTGTTGAAGAACACCTGCAGCGATGATTCGTCCGCCAGCGGAATCCCGTTGTAGCGGTAGTTCAGGAAAAGAGAGAGATTCGGCCTGGCACCGTAGTAGAGATCCGGCGGAACACGCAGATAGACCCCGATAGGCACAGAGCCGTCTCCCTGCAGGGCCTCGCCCTGGGCATAGTCCCACATGGGCGTGATCTTGTCGGTCGACTGCCAGCGCGGAGCATCGTCCGCCTCGCGCGGAGCGGGCAGCTTCAGCGTCGGCACGTGCTGCTGGTTGCCTTGAAACACATCCGGCTGCAGGGCGAGCGCCTGCGCTGCCGCGATCAACTGATCGCCATCGTCGCCGGTGACAATGAGCACCTTGCTGTACGGATCTGTGGGATTGGTGCGCATGGCAACGGTTGGCCCGGAGCTGCTGCCCAGGTTCAGCGTCGCGGGCAGCTCGGCCGAGTTCTCCCCGATCACGATGACGTTGCCCTGCGGAATGCTGCCGAACGAGACCGGGAAGCGTACCGGCCGGTAGTCGGTGAGGATGCCGAACCATGAGGCGATGATCCCCGCCGCCTGGATGCCCTTCGACGTCGGCTGGCTCATGAACACAATCGGAATCGATGGGTGCAGGTTCACGGCCGAGTCGTAGAACGGCAGCGGCAGCAACTTCAGGTCATCCTGCAAAGGCAGCAGGTCGCCGGCCATCGTAAGCGTCGTGGTGTTGTCCACGCGGCTCCACAGCGTGCTGTTGGAGGGGTCCTCGCATTGCAGCGTGTAGTGGCCGATGAATTCGAACGTGATCTGGTTGTTGCGCACCAGCAGGTCGGCCGGCAGAGCGATGTCCGCCTCCAGCAGCGCGGAGTTCCTGTTCTGCGTCACCGTCACGCTCTGGTTGTTCAGAATCGTGCCGCCGCCGGCGTTGCTGAAGGTGCCGTTGATGTCCGTGTTGGTCACCACGGGAATGGTCGCGAACAGCGTCCCGTTCAGCATGATCTTCAAGTGGCTCAGTGCGGGAATCAGGCCCGGAGAGAAGTGGTAGCGAAGATGCATCGTCGCTGTCTTCACCACTTCAGTCTCTGGCAGCGCGAAATAGACCGCGTGATAGCTGTCCACGCCGCGCAGCTCGATGGTGTCTGGAACCCCTATGTCCGACAGTGCGAATACGTTCTTGAAGGTGCCTGCGGGAAGCGCAGCCTGGGTTGCTGCCCCTGGCGAACCAGCCGCTGCCCCTGGCGAACCAGCCGCTGCCGCTCCCGTCAGAGCGTTGGATGTGGGTGCCAGAGGGGCGGAGGCCGCAGCCGCCCGAGGAGTGCTTCGCTGTGGAGCCGCAACAGCGGCGCGAGGCGCTGCCAGGAAGAGCAGACCAGCAACAAGCAGCATCGGTGCGATGCTCGTTGCCAGCCTTCCAGGACGATTTTTCTTGTTTTTCATCAGGCCTCGTGCGGTCTGCGAAAGACCGTGGATCGACAATTGTAGAATGCGCCACAGACTGGTCAGCGGACGGTCCACCTCCCGCGCTTCGCCCCAGCCCAGCCAGGTGTCCGCGCGCGAATACAGAACCATCGTCAGCATTTCCTCTTCCTGCACCGTCAGAGCGTCGAACTGCAGGCGCACTGCGTTGCCGTCTGCTCCAACCACGGTCGCCGGCAGCTCCGCATCGCCCACGGTCAGGGGAAAGATCACAGTGAGGGTGTCGCCCGGCATCACATCGAAGGTCCCCGCCATGTTGACCGCGGATCCTCCGCTCGAAAGATCGACCGTCTCGCCCTCCATGCTGAAGCCGTCCTCGCGCACCAGGCGCGCAGGTACGCTCATATTCACGCGAACCGTCTGGCGCCTCTGCTGCGACTCCCATGCGACCGCTGTCGCAACGCCCAGGATGACGATGTTGAAACAGGTCCAGATGACGTTCATGATGACCGTCCCTGGGTGCGTCGGATCCCAGAAGAAATACCTGGGAATGGCGAGCGCGAGGCCGAGGAAGTTCAGCGCCAGCATCATCAGGAACGGCTGCGCAATGCGGGCGTCGAAGAACGACCTGTTCACCACGCCGCCCTTCGCTGTCACGTTGAAGCTGCCGAGCTTTGGATTCACCAGGGCGAGCATGGTCGGAAGGAAGATGTACGGTGCCAGCACCGTCTCGTAGATCTCGTTCCAGAAGGAGTGGCGGTGCTGGCCCTGGATGCGCGAGTTGGTGATATTCGAAAGCGTGAGGTGGGGGAAGGCATACGCCAGGATGGCCGCCCAGTAGCCGGGGACGTTGGTGTGGCCCAGAATCAGGTAGATCAGAGGCGCGGTGAGGAAGACCAGCCGCGGCAAAGCGTAGAGGAAGTGCGTCATCGCGTTGAAGTAGCAGAGCCTCTGCGCCGGCTTCAGCCCCTTGGCAAAGAGCGGGTTGTCCGTGCGCATGATCTGGATCATGCCGCGCGCCCAGCGGATGCGCTGCTTCACGTGGCCGCTCAGCCGCTCGGTCGCCAGGCCGGCCGCCTGCGGAATATTAATGTACGCGGTGTTCCATCCCCGCATCTGCATCTTCAGCGAGGTGTGCGCGTCCTCCGTCACGGTCTCCACCGCGATGCCGCCGATCTCATCCAGCGCGGAGCGGCGCAGCACCGCGCAGGAGCCGCAGAAGAAGGTCGCATTCCAGAAGTCGTTGCCATCCTGCACAATGCCGTAGAAGAGTTCGCCCTCATTGGGAATCGTGCGAAACTGGCCCAGGTTCCTCTCGAATGGATCGGGCGAGTAGAAGTGGTGCGGCGTCTGCAGCATGCCCAGCTTGCGGTCGCGCTGGAACCATCCCATCGTCACTTGCAGAAAGCTGCGCGTGGGCACGTGGTCGGAGTCGAAGATGGCGACGTACGGCGAGTTCAGCCGCTTCAGCGCGCGGTTGATATTGCCCGCCTTCGCGTGCTTGTTGTCGTCGCGCGTCATGTAGCCGATGCCCGCCTCCAGGGCGAACAGGCGGAACTCCTCGCGCTTGCCGTCGTCCAGGATGTAGACGTTCAGCTTGTCTTCGGGCCAGTCGATGTTCATCGCTGCCAAAGCAGTGAAGCGCACCACGCTCAAAGGCTCGTTGTAGGTGGGAATCAGCAGATCCACGGCTGGCCAGAGGGCGGAGTTGTCTGGCAGCGGAACCGGCGTGCGCCGCAGGGGCCACAGCGTCTGGAGATATCCCAGGAAAAGAATAATGAAGGCGTACGCCTCGGCGCCGACCAGGACCCAGATGAAGAAAGCATCCAGCGGCCCCCACTTGGTCGCCGGGTCGATGAAGAATTTCACCACCGTGCTGATGCGCCAGTAGCCATAGCGGAACGTGGCGAACATGGACATCAGCATCAGCGTCAGCGTGACCAGGTAGGAACTGGAGCTGCGGTCGAGCCATACGCTGACGAGCACCATGATCAGGCCGAGCACCGCCTGCTGCGGCCATGTGAGATCCAGGATGCCCGTGAAGCCGAGCACCAGAATGCCGCCGACGATGACGATGAGGCGCAGCACGGCGAGGAGGATGCCCTCGCCCGACTCGAACTCTTTCCATAGCGCGGATCGCGTCATTGCTGCTCACTCCATCGAACGCCGCGGAAGCCCAGGCTCGCGGGAGCCGAGGTGGACCGGACCCAGGCGGCGAGGTTCATATAGTCCTCCGCCACGGGCGAATTGGGGGCGTAGTCCATCACAGTCATCCCCTCGGCCAGGGCCTCGCTGACAGCAGGGCTGCGCCGGATGACGAATGGAAGCAGACGATCGCCGAGCTGCTGCCGCAGAACCTCCCTCACGTCCAGGTGCAACGGCTGGGAGGCATCGAACTGGTTCAGCACATAGAACACCTTCAAAGCGCGCCGATCCACGTCTGCGTGGGTCTGGAAAAACTGCTCTGCGGCAGACAGGCTGATGACCGAATTGAGATCCGGCGAAACCGGCACCAGCACCACAGGGCCCATGCGGAGAATCCTGCGCGTCAGCGATCCCGAGGCCGTCGCCAGATCCACCACAATCCGGTTATTGCCGCGCGCGTTGCGCGTAATCTCCTCCACCAGCCAATCCGGCGACGCTGGCGCTCCCTGCGCGGCGACTTCCGCCGACTTCTTCTCCACGTCCAGGTTGATCAGGTTCACAGGAGCATCTGTGCTGCCGCTCGGCGGCGAGAAAGTCCGCATCGCTCCCGGCCGCAACTCCCGGGCTCCAAAATAAAAAGGCAAAAGACCGTAAGAAGTGGTGTCGGCGAGCAGCGTCTTCTCCCCGAGCGAGGCCAGAGCCCGCCCCAGAGTCGCCACCATGCTCGTCTTCCCCACGCCGCCCGCAAGCGAGAACAGGGCCAGCACAGGAATGCGGGCCTCTTTCTGCCGAACCGGCTGCACCTCCGGCTGCTGCTCCGCTCCCTCGAACACTCCCTTCAGCGCGAACCAGCGCGAGGCCACACGCTCCCGCGACTGCTGCAAGGTGTCCCCGAGGGCTGGACCGGGCGCCTGCAAAGGCGGCGCTGTGGTGGCCGCCGCACGCGCTGCTGCCACTGCGACCTCGCTCTCATAGAGCCACGCCGGACGCCCCGCTGGCACGGCAAACTCAGGCTGCTTGCCGCCAATGCGGAATGCATCCGCACCGCGATAAGGCTCTTTCCCTCTCTCATCGGACGCATGTTCGCTTCGGACAGGCGAAGCCAGGGCCCGCTCAGCAGCAGGATCGGAGTCAGAGCCTCCGCCGCTGCCTGCCGAGGCCGCGCGGATCACACCGCTCCTCGATTGAGCTTCGCCCCGGAAGGACTGCCCTTCGCCGCGAAAGCTGCTGGCTCGAAATGTTCCCGAGGAGGTCGCGCCGCCAGAAGGAGTCGTTCCGTAGCTGCTTCCGAAAGCAGGAGCACGATAGGGCGCGCGCGCGGTGGAATTCGCGTCCATCTCCGGCTGGTAGGAAGCACTCTGGAAAGGAGCCTCCGGACGCTCCTCTGAGAGCGGCCGAAGCTGGCCGGAGCGCTCCTCGCCCAGACTGCGCGCAGCCAGCCTGAGGTCGTACTCTTTGCGCTGCGCCAGTTCCGCCTGAAGCCGCTGCTCCGCGCGCAGTTCCTGAACCCTGCGCTCCTGCTCCCGAATCTCTCTCTCTGCGATCTCCTGCTCGGCTGCGCGCTGCGCTCCGATGCGATCTTCCTCGCGCCGCTCTTCGTCCCTCCGCCGAGCGGCCAGTCGATCCTGCTCAATGCGAAGCTCAAGCGCTGCCCGCTGCTCGGCGGCCCGCTGCTCCACTGCACGCTCTTCGGCGGTGCGTTGGTCGGCGGTGCGTTGGTCGGCGGCGCGACCTTCGGCAGCACGCTGGTCGAAAGCGCGCGGATCTGCAGCGTGAGGGTCTGCAGAACGGCGATCTGCGGCGCGGCGATCTGCGGCGCGAAGGTCAGGGGCGCGAAGGTCCGGAGACTGCGGCGTCTCTGTGGAGCGAACGCTCTCCGCTTCCCTGGCGATGAAGCCGGCCCCCGTTGCGGGCTCCGCCCTGGATTCTGAACTGAACTCCGGGCCGGGGGGATCCTGACGCGCAACTTTCCTGCGCTCCAGAAACTCCTCGTCGCCTCGATAATATTTGCCGGACGACCTGAACTCGGCAGACGGTTGCGCCTTGGGCTCCGAACTCCGGCTCACGCGATACGCAGACAGCGGAGCATGGCTTCCGGGCTTGTGGATGTGATGCTCCACCTCGCCGTGCGGAGCCTCGCGGTACGGGTCGGAGAGGCTTCCGCCAACAACTGGCTGCCGGCCAGAGCCGCCCTCGGCAGTTCCTGCTTGCTGGTTCGCATTCCTGAGCGCCTTCTCGTCCGCTTCAGCCTGCATCGCCGCCTCATGCGCCAGCGCTTGCTGGGCTGCGGCGCGCGCCTCTGCCTGCTCGGCATCAAACGCCGCCTCGACCGCGCCTTTCGCCTGCTGGGCAGCAAGCTCCGCCGCCGCTTCCGCAGCCGCACGCTCCGCTTGCGAAGCAGCAGCGGCTTTGGCGGCCTCAGCCGCCACCAGGGCATCAATCGCGCGCTGGGACTCCTCCAGAGCCTTGGTCTCTGCCTCCTGCTTGATCTTCTCCGCTGCGCGATGACGCATCTGAGCACGATATTCCCTGCGCGATGCCGAAAAATCACGGTACTTCGCGCCATGCAGGTTCGCCCAGGAATAAAGGACGGCTACATCCTCCGGCGTTTCTGCCGGCTTGCGCTCTTCCTGCGCCTCGGAGGCTGATCGAGCGTCTGGTCTGCGAAAGTCGCTGCCAGGGCCCGGAGCGCTTCGCCCTTCGCTGGTCCGTATGTCCATATTTCGCGTATCCATGCTTCCCCCGACTGCTGGTCTGGAAAACCAATGCGTCTGCGCGCTCCGGGCTTGGAATCTCCTGTCCTCGGATGGCCGTAAGCTGCTCTGCCTGCATATCTTGTGGCGCTGCTTCGACAACCAGGCCGCAGATTCACTGAGGCCTTCCCTGCCCTCAGAAGCTGCCGTTCTGTGCCCGGCGCAACACGCCGCTGCAAATCTTTGGAGCCCGGCAATCTTCTATCAGCCAGCAGACTGCTTCGTGTAATGCTCTGAGGCTACGTTGGCCTCCCCATCAAGTCAATCAATGTTCTCTGCGACTTTTGTGGAAGCACTCGCCAAAAACCTCAATGCTCGCTGTCGCACCTCTGCACCATCGACGATGCACCGCTCGACATCCGCCCGGGAGGCGCCGCCGGCCCCCGAGGTTGCCCCCCGGCTCAGGAAGTGGGACGCAGCATGTAGGGACGCAACCTTCCCGGAACTGCAGAGTTCGCGCTCCGCAGGCGTAAAGCTGCAAAACCCCTGATCTTCCCGGAATTTGCGGCCACTGCGCCTGATCGGCGATGACTGGAGCACCCTCCGCCGATGGCCACCATGTGCTATTTTGGAAGTGGCTGGAGAGCGTAGCTCAGTTGGTAGAGCATCGCCCTTTTAAGGCGTTGGTCCTGGGTTCGAGCCCCAGCGCTCTCACCATCCCCCTCCTACCTTCGTACTCGCTTTCTGGTTACTTACTCTTCGTATTCCGCCGCGCTGCAATCGCGTTCCGGAAATCCCCGGAGCATCGGCGCGGGCTGCCGTCGCCTCACCGGCGAGCCTCTCCCCTCAACCCGTCGCCTTGTCGGGGCTGGCAGCAAGACCGCAATCCA
>JAJZHR010000234.1 GCA_021810815.1 Acidobacteriota bacterium
CTTGGATGGAACGGATGTACGCGCTTTCTTCATGGGGGATCTTGTCGCGCAGGGGCTGTGGAAATTGTACGGGACGCATGGCGGCTGATCGTCAGGCGCTGCGAAGTTGAGTTTGGCGGGATGGCATGGACGTGCCCGGGAAATCTCCACCGCTTGAAGCCGGAATTTCTCGTAAATCGAGCCGATAGAGCGGCCAGGCGCTTCCTGACGACCCGGCAGAACGTTCAGAGTCCTTGCTGCCATGCGAAAGGCCACGGGAGGGTTCCCGTGGCCTTTGCGTTGCTGCGTTGATCGGTGCGTCCGGACGGTGCGGACTAGAAGCTGAAGACCGCCTGCATGTAAATGCGCCTGCTGGCCGCGTTCATCGAGAAGATTCCCGTTGCCATCTGCGTGGATTCGCCGAACTGCGGGGACGACAGAGTCCCCACCGGGTTGGCCAGGTTGATGTCGTTGAAGACGTTCATCGCCTGGACACTCAGGTTGAGAGCATACTTGCGGTTCACTGCGGCTCCGCGCGGACCTCCTCTGTTGCCTCCCATCGCCATTCCCAGACCACCGCCGGGGCCTCGGCCATGCCCGCCGCCACCGCCCGGGCCGCCGCCTGGACCACCAGCTCCCGGACCGCTGTCGGTTTTGGGTCCGAAGCCAAAGGCTTTGGCTGCCCGCAGATTGAACACGAAGCGATTCGGTCCGCGAGCATAGTTGTGGGGGATCAGCGTCTCGCCCGGAGTCGGATTCAGGTCAAAATTTCCATACGGAGTGTCCTTCACATTGGGAGAGGAATCAGGGCCTGCGAAAGCGGGCCGATCATTATAGATGGAGTCGCCGTTCAGATCCTGTCCGGTGGTGATGTTGAAGGGCGAACCGGAGTTGGCGATGATGAAAGGGCTAAGGTTGATCTGGTAAGGAAGCGAGATGTTGCCGAAGAGGATGGCTCGATTGCGGACATCGAAGTTGGCATAGCCGTAGTCCTGGCTGATGTTGTAGGAATTTGTCGGAAAGCCGTTGTTCGTCGCGTCGGCCTTGGCGACGCTGAAGATGTAGAACCCAGCTAGGGAGACGTATTTGTTGGCCTGGATGCGGGTGTTGGCGATCAACTGGTTCTGGTTGAATACGCCTTCAGAGGTGTACTGGTAGAGGTTGTCGTTGTTGCCGTAGGGCCGGATGCCGCTGTTGGGAGTGCCAGGGATGTAGGTGCCGGGCAACGGAGCGTTGATGTTCAGGGTGACGTACTGGTGGACGCCGCGTGAGTTGAGGTAAGTTAGCGCGACCGTCGCCGTCTTGGACAGGGTCCGCTCCAGCGTTCCTCCGGTCTGCATGGTGTAGGCAGCGTGGAGCTTGGGGGAGATGCTGTAGATTGTTGGCGAGGTGGTTGTTGCGCCGGCCAGAGAAGCGGGACCGGTCGGGTAGAAATTCGGATTGGTGATGATGAATTTCTGCTGCGACCCGGGGAGCCCGTTGACGCGCTGCGCCTGCATCACGTTGGCTGCCGAGAAGCGGGTGTAGAAGATGCCGTATCCGGCGCGCAGAACCGTTTTTGGCGGTTTTTTGCCGTCGCCGCCAATGCCCCATGCCATGGCGATGCGCGGACCGAAGTCAGCTTTGTCCTTGATCGAACTCTGCGTCTCGAACCGGAGGCCGTAGCTGAGGGTGAAGTTCGGTCGCGCCTTCCAGTCGTCCTCGGCATAGACGCCGAGATCGTCATACATCAGCTTGGCCACGGGAGTTCCGACGGTAACGTTGTACTGCGTGGGGCCACCGCCGTTAGCGCGGATCTGCTCCGGAGTCAGTCCGGCGGCCTGGCCCTTCAGCATGGTCGCGTAAGCCTCGATGCCGGTGTTCGTCACGCAGCCTGCAGGCGCGTTTGCGGCTCCGCATTGGCCGCTGAGGGAGGGGTTTGAGGGGTTGTAGGATACCGGGCCGAAGGTGTAGATGCCGTTGTAGCCTCCGGTGGAGTAGTTCGAGTCGCGCTGCGCACGCAAACGGCCACCGAAGCGGATGAAGTTGTTCTTCAGCGCGATGGAGGTGTAGTTCTGCACCTCGTAGCGATCCAGTGCGTCGCGCTGCGTGCCAATGCTGTTGCCGCCGGTGGCCAAGGCTCCCTGCACGGTGGTTTCAGGATCGAAGGACTGCGGCACCTGCTTGCTGCGGTTCCGTCCGTACTCGAAGCGCGTCTCGTTGATGATGCGGTCGCTGATGATCTGCGTGTCGCCGATCTGCAACTCGGTTTCGGCGTTGTCGGTGCTGTAGGCGAGGGAGGGCAGGTTGTTGCCGCCGATGCCGGCGTTCGGATTGGTGGCGTCGGTGTACTGCAGACGCATGGTGAGCGTGTTCTTCTGCCCAATCTGCAGATCGACCCGCGGGCTGTACTGGATGCGCACCTGGGGGTTCAGGATTCCAGCGGGAATATAGATGATTGGGTTGAAGTTTGGGTCGAGGATGGTGGTATTGATGATCGAGTCGTCCTGGATGTTTCTGCGGCTCGCGCCCACGAAGAAGGACGCGTTCTTGCCCATCGGACCGCTGGCGTACCCGCTGAACTGCAGATTGTTGTATGCGGGCAGAGACTTGGTGAAGGGGTTGCCGGTGTTGAAGCTCGACGAGTTGTAGCTGGTCAGGAACTGGCCATGATACTTGTCCGTTCCCGGCTTGGTGAGGATCTCGATGCGGCCGTAGCCAAGAAGATCGTACTGGGCGGAGAAGGGGTTCTGGTTGATGCGGATTTCGCGAATGGCGGACTTGGGAGGCAGTTGGCCTCCGGTGAAGCCGTCGACGTAGATCTGTCCGCCGTTGGGGCCGGCGGATGGGCCAGCAAGTGCCTGCAGTTCATTCGCCAGCTCATCCGGGTCGTCGGAGAGGGCTTCCAGATCCTTGTCCTTCAGGATCATGGCGCTGGCGTTGGAGTCGGGATTGGTGTCCAGGGCGGTGCTCTGGTCGGTGACGACCACCTGCTGGGTCTGAACCTGAATATCCAGCGGGATGTCCAGGGTCATGGATTGCGCGCGACCGAGTACAAGCTCTGGCTTGCTGTACGAGGCGAAGCCCGGTGCGTCCACGGTCATGGTGTAGGTGCCTGCTGGCACGCCGTGGAAGATATATGCTCCGTCTCCGCTGGACTGCGTTGTCAGAGGCGCGCCAGTGCCTGGACGCAGCGTGATGGTCGCTCCGGGGATGACGGCGCCCGTCTGGTCGGCAACATGGCCGCGAAGGATGGCCACGCTGGTGTTCTGCGCGAACGCCTTGCCCGCTGGCCAGATGGCGGCTAAGGCCAGCAATATATAAACAATTCCTGTACTGAAACCTGGTCGGCGCATTCTTTCTCCTGCTTGTGACTTCAAGTTGCTCTCTCCTCCGCTTGCGCGGGTTGTAGGAACGCAGATGGTGATTGCGTCCGATGTGCCGGAGTTCCGCTTCCGGCCTCTTCCACCGCTACTCGGACGGCATGTCGCCGCCGATGGTCCATGCGGAAAGCGACATGGGCTGGCTGTCCTTTGGCGTTGCTGCCAGAATCGGCTCGACACCGGCCAGAACGGTGATGGCAGTGACCGATTCCGCTGCCGTCGGCGCTGTTGTCGCAGCAGGGTTGTTAGGCGTCGCTACGATCATGACGGCATCCCCCGGCTTAAGCTCTGCCAGTGTGACCACCGGCGACCGTGCGATGGCCTGCGAAATGCCAGCGCCAGCGCCAGCCGCGCCTCCGCCTGCGCCGCCATTGTGGGCGAACGTAGCTCCAGCAGCTCCAGTCCGGTCCGGCTGTCCGGGCTGGCCGGGCTGTCCGGGGCCATGGCCCTCAGCGCCTGCGCCGGCTGGCCGCGGGCCTGCAGCACCGGCAGCTTCGCCATGAAGCCGCCGGGCAAACATCGCGGCCATTTGTGGAGGCAGCTTGTGCAGGCTGGAGTTGGGCGTGACCTTGACCGTGACCGTCTTCTTGGTGGCAAGGTCTTTCAGCGTCATCGTGCTGGCTGCGGCATCGATGGAGGAAATTGTGCCTGCGATGTTCAGGAACGAGCCGCTGACGATTTCCTCGGCTTGCAGCGTTGCTCCGTCCGCGCTTTTGTCGCCGCGAACGCGCATCTGATCGCCCGGCTGGAGGTCTGCGAAGGTCGATGTCCTCGCGTCCTCGAACTTCACGGAGTCGGAAGCGTATCTGCGGAACACGGTCTTCGGCGTTACTTCCACCAGCATCTTGCCCGGGCCGGCTGCGGTGACGGTGGAGATGGCGATGGTGTTCGCCGTACGATCCACGGAACGGACCAGACCGCCTGTGCCGCGCTTCTGCCAGTCCGCCAGATCCTGCGCTTGCTTCTGCTGGATGTCTTCCTGCTTCATCAGCACCACCAGGGAAGCGTTGAGCGAGCCAGCCGTCGCGCCAGCCGCTCCGCGAACCAGAACGCGGTCTCCGACAGCGATGCTTTTCAGCGAGCTGGGCGTGGCCGTCTTCAAGCTGGTGCTTCCAGGCGCGAGCTGCACAACACGGGCCGCGTCCGGTGCGTCCACGGTCATCGTCTGCCCGTTCGCCAGCGTCAGAGTGAGTGTGGTTCCGGAGATTTCCTTGACGGTGCCGAGCGCGCTGGAGGTGGCGGCACCCGCTGGAGCCTGGGCTGCGGGAACTTTGGCTGGACGGGCGTGGGCATCGACTGCGCCGCACATGCAGGAGAGCGAAAGCAGCAGCGCCAGCTTCGGCCAGCGGCTGGTTCCACGCGGAATGCAATCTCCAGGAATTGAATTCCCGGCAATTGAATTCCCAGGAATTGAATTGCCAGGCAGGTGCAAGACTGTGCTATCCATTGACTGCGCTGCGATGCTGGATACTGTGTGCGGCATAGCGTGCTCCGAAGGACGAGTAGCTCTGAACGATGGCGCCGATCTGCGAATCAGGGGGACTGCGAGCGAAAATCCTGGGGGGAAGAAGCTTGATGGAGTTGGCGCCATTGTGTGCTGGCTCCTCAATTTTCTTCCTGCAGTGAAATACGATTGGATGAGCCGAAAGTTTCGCGGAAAGGCGGAGCTGAGGCTTGTTGCGATGCCCGCGCAG
>JAJZHR010000235.1 GCA_021810815.1 Acidobacteriota bacterium
GCGTTTCTTGCCCGGCGCGGTGTGGGCGCATACCTTGCCACGACGGTGACTTCGACGCGGGATGAGACACTGCGCTCGCTGGCAGGACTGGCATCGGAGATTGAGCGGCTGCAAGCTGGCGCTCCTGGGATTACGAATGGGATTGCTGATGGAATTGCGATTCCCCTGGGAATTCATCTTGAAGGGCCGTTCCTCTCCCATGCGAAACGTGGCGTTCATGTGGAAGCATTGCTGGAGGCTCCCTCGATCAGCCTCTTCGACCGCTTCTGGCAGGCGGCCAGTGGGCACATCCGGCTGATGACCATCGCACCAGAGCTGCCCGGAGCCGCGGAACTGATTGCGCATGCGTCCAGGCTGGGAGTGCGCTGCAGCCTGGGCCACAGCGACGCGACGGTGCGCGAGGCCGAGGCCGGACTGCTGGCCGGAGCGAGATCCGCGACCCACACCTTCAATGCCATGCGCTCGCTGAACCATCGCGAGCCCGGCGTGGCTGCTTTTGTGCTCGATGAGGCGAGCCTGTTTGCGGAAATGATCTGCGACGGCATTCATGTGGACCCCATGATGGTGCGCCTCTACTTCAAATGCAAGGGCGAGGACCGCATCCTGCTGGTCACGGACGGCATCAGCGCCACGGGAATGCCGGACGGCATTCACACGCTAGGGGGGATGCAGGTGGAAGTGCGGGACGGCCGCTGCACGGCAAACGGCACGCTGGCCGGAAGCGTTTTGACGCTGGACCGCGGGGTGAGGAACTTCATGGAGTTCACTGGAGCCAGCCTGCAGATTGCCGCGGCCGCAGCTTCTCGCAACCCTTCGCAACTGATGGGGATTGAGGAGGCATGGGGGAGTCTGCAGGAGGGGAGAGCGGCGAATATGACCGTGCTGACGCCTGATGCAGAGGTGATGCAGGTCTTCCTTTCGGGGCGTCCGTCGATCAGTTGAGCGAATGGCAGCAAAGCTGCTGCTGCGCTATGGAACAAGCTCTGGCTGGCAGCGCCGCCAGCCACTCCCCATCGCTATGGAACGATGGCCGGAGGGATGGAGTCCGAGGGTACGACAGCGCTCCGATTCCGATGCCCGCTGAGCGCGAAGTAGACGATGTAAGCGTAGCAGAGCAGGACGGCGATGAAGCTGCGCTGGTAGCCGAACGCGTCTGCGAGCAGGCCCTGTATCTCTGGGACCACCGCGCCGCCTACGACCATCGCAACCAGGATTCCCGAGCCCTGGCTGGTGAATTTCCCCAGCCCATCGAGCGACAGAGGGAAGATGCACGGCCACATGATGGAGTTGAAGAGGCCGCAGGAGACGATGGCCGCAATCGCTATATTCCCATGCGTCTGGACAGCGATGGCCACCAGCAGCAAGGCAGCCATGGAGACGAAGGCGAGCGCTCTCTCTGCCCTGATCCTGCGCAGGACAACGGAGCCGATGAAGCGACCGACCATCGCGCCACCCCAGTAGAGAGAGACGTACCGCGCGGCGGCAGCGTGCGTGAGGCCGCCCATGGACGGCTGACCGAGATAGTTGATGAGCATGCTTCCGATTGCGACCTCTGCGCCGACATAGCAGAAGATGCCAAGAGCCCCCATGCGGAGATGGCGAAACCTCCACGCGCTGCCATCGGAGGCAGAGCGCTCAGGAGCCTTCTCGATGACGTCGGGAAGGTGGGTGAGGGCGGTGACGCCGGCCATGAAAAAGGCGCAGGCGGCGAGGATCGCATACGGCATTCTGACGGAGTGGGCGAGCTGCGCTGTCGAGGCCCCTGCGGCGATGAAGATGAGGGCTGCGCCGATCCTGGGAGCGATGGTGGTTGCGAGGGAGTTGAATCCACCAGCGAGGTTGAGACGCGCGGATGCTGTCTCCGGCGAGCCGAGAGCGCCGATATATGGGTTGACGGCGACCTGCAGAAGAGCCAGGCCGCTGCCCACGACGAAGAGCGCGAAGAGGAAAAGCGGATAGAAGATAATGACGGAAGCCGGCAGGAAGAGCAGCAGGCCGAGGCCCATCACAGACAACGCGGCCACGGTGCCTCGTTTATAGCCGATTCTGCCCACGATCCAACCCGAGGGGATCGACATGACAAAATACGCTCCAAAGAAGCAGAACTGAACCAGGAGCGCTGCGACATTGGTGAGGTGGAAGAGATCCTTGAAGTGAGGAACAAGGATGTCGTTGAGCGCAGTGATGAAGCCGATCCCGAAGTAGAGGGAGATCATCAGCGTAAGCGGCAGGATGTAGCTTTCCTTCCCTGTGGAAGGCGCTAGGACCGAATTTTCTGCCACGAATCCAGCAGCCATCTGTGATTCCTCTTTTCTGGAGCATGTACCCGCTCCTCCAGTTGACTATATCGGCTGCGAGGCGTGGGCTGGGAGCGATCGGAAAACTCATCCGCCTCCGCCGATGAAACTTCCACGCCT
Source organism: Acidobacteriota bacterium (assembly GCA_021810815.1). Lineage (GTDB taxonomy): Bacteria > Acidobacteriota > Terriglobia > Terriglobales > Acidobacteriaceae > JAJZHR01. The sequence continues at coordinate 2,418 of JAJZHR010000235.1, forward strand.
TGCGCCAGCGCGAAGCTCCTCTTCACGTCAATGCAGGCGTCTTTCAGGCGTCGCGACTGCCTTCATGCCAAGCGCATGGAGATATCCAGGATTGACGTGGCAGTTTTGCACCTGGATATTTTTGAGGAGGCCAGCGAAGGCGCGATCGATGGTCGCCTGACCTGGTCTCATTTTCAGTCGCTGCTCCACGGCTCCCGTGCCGCGGGGCAGCTTTGCGAAGGCGACAATCGCATCCCACCCATCGGGAGGGGAGATCGTGGCGATGGCAGAGGTCTTCGACATTTTCTTGTAAGGCCAGAAGGTCCAGCCAATGTCGTTCTTGTTGAGTAGAGCGACGAACTTGGAGATCCACTCATCGGTATTTTCTCCGGATTCTCCCATCCATATCGGGACGTTGTAGAGGTCGCGGAAGTCGAGGTACTGGCGGATGACGGACTCATCCGTTGCCGACCAGTATTTGTGGAAGGTGTAGGCGGTGTTGCTGTCAAATGGTTGATGGAAGACGGAGAAATTTCCGTCCCATTGCGCTCCGCCAAGGAAGAGGATGTGGTGCGTGTCCACCTGGCGGATGGCGGAGGTGAGCTCCCTGTACAGCGGCTCCAGCTTCGGATTCAGGGGCGTGACGGCGGGATAGGTGGGGATGGGCTCGTTCAGCAGATCGTAGCCGAGCACGGTGGGATTGTCCTTGTAGCGGCCAGCGATGCGCTGCCAGATGGCGATGAGATGCGACTGCTCCAGGGGGCTGTCGTAGAGCCAAGGATATCCCATGCTGTCGTCGATGTTCGTGCCGGTCTGGCCGCCGGGGGCTGCGTGCATATCAAGGATGACGTACAGGCCCTCCTCTCGGCTCCACTGGAGGACGCGGTCCAGCAGATGGAAACCCTCGGAGTCGTCGGTCTCGAAGAGCTTGTAGTGGAGCGGAATGCGGATGGTGTTGAAGCCGGCCCGATGGAGCAGGCGGATGTCCGACTGCGTCACATAGTTCTCGCGGTACTGGCTCCAGAAAGCCGCAGCGTTGTCCGGTCCCAGCAACTCGGTCACGAGAGCCTCGATCTCGCGCGGCGATTGAGGGCCGCCCTCGAAGTCCCACATATAGCCCTCGGGGATAAGCCAGTTGCCGAGGTTCGTTCCGTGAATGAGGAACGGCTTGCCACTGCCGTCGACAATCTCCTTCTGGCGCGTGTGCGCGAACTGCGCGGAAAGGCAGAGCGGCAACAGGCAAAGAAAGACGGCGACCACCAGCACACGGCGAAACGATCTGAGAAAAGGCATTGGATGGAACTCCTGATTCAACATTGACGGATATGTGCCAATCCTCTGAGTCTATCGGCCGAGCTTTTGGGATTCAGACCGACAGTGTGGATGTACAGGCCGAGCCTTGCGGATGTCAGACCGAACCTCTGGATTGCGAACTGGCGATCATCGGATGCCGCCACGGACTGAACCCGGTTTCGCTGCGCGGCTGCGACCGCGGCTATGGTCTGCGCATCTATTGCACTATGAGCAAGCTTCAGCATCTATTCTCTCCCCTTCAGGTTGGCGATCTTCGCCTTTCGCATCGAGTCCTTCTCGCTCCCCTCACCCGCATGAGATCCACCCAGCCGGGAGATATCCCAAATGCTCTGAACGCAACGTACTATGGTCAGCGCGCCTCCAAGGGTAGTCTTCTCATCAGCGAAGCCACCCAGATTTCGCTGCTTGGCAAGGGATATCCCGCCGCTCCCGGCATCCACACGCAGGAGCAGGTGGAGGGATGGAAGCTGGTCACCAGCGCCGTCCACGCGAAGGAAGCCTTCATCTTTCTCCAGCTCTGGCATGTGGGACGCATCTCCCACAGTTCCCTGCATCCTGAGGCTGGGTTGCCGGTCGCTCCCTCGGCCATTGCGCCCAACGATGGCAAAATGGCCCTCACCGCGGATTTTGGCCAGGTGCCGTTCGAGACGCCTCGCGCCCTCCGCCTGGATGAGATTCCAGGCATCGTTGCGGAGTACCGCGCAGGGGCGGAGAACGCCAAAGCGGCAGGGTTCGACGGCGTGGAGATCCACAGCGCCAACGGCTACCTTCTGGACCAGTTCCTCGAAGACAAGACGAATCATCGCAATGACATCTACGGCGGATCCATCGAAAACCGCGCGCGCCTGCTGCTGGAGGTGGTGGATGCGGCCATCGGCGTCTGGGGCAAGGGCCGCGTTGGCGTCCGCCTCTCTCCGTTTGGAACGTTTTCCGATATGGGGGACTCGGATCCGGTGGCGCTTTTCAGCTACGTGCTGACACAGTTGTCCGAGCGCGGCATCGCTTACGTTCATCTGGTCGAGCCTCGGGTGGGCAACGCTGGAGCGGACGCGGCCATCGATGAGAAGGCTCCGCGCACCTCGGAAATTTTCCGCGCGGCATTCAAGGGAGTTCTTATCTCGGCCGGTGGCTATACCGCAGAGACGGCAGAGACGGCAATTGCCAACCACTTCGCAGATGCAGTTGCCTTCGGACGGCTCTTCATCGCCAATCCTGATCTGCCAGCGCGCTTTGCAGAGGGCACTGCGCTGAATCGTTACGACCGCTCCACCTTCTACGGCGGAACGGAGGAAGGGTACA
>JAJZHR010000236.1 GCA_021810815.1 Acidobacteriota bacterium
GGCGAATGGGCGCTCTCATGGGACACATCATGGCCTAATGCCTCCGGCAGCTTTGCGCGGTCGTTGGTATAGATCTGCGCGTCCTCCGCGCCCCGCGAAGCCGCAACGTAAGCCATACGGCTGTTGAGCAAGTCTTTCGCGGCCAACTCGGTATCGACGTGAATCAAGACGCGCTCGGCGGTCTGTCCCTGGCTGGAATGGCTCGTCACCGCATAACCGTGATCGAGATGCGGATGCTCGCGCGGATCGAGCTGTACGTCGCGGCCACCGTCCATCTTCAAGCGCATCTGCCCATCGGCTTTAATTACTTCAACCGTTCCCAATTCGCGGTTGGCAACCTTCAAGTCGTTAGCTGGAGCGGTGAACTGGATGCGGTCGCCCACAGCGAAAATGCGCGGCTCTTCCCGATAGACAGAAACACCCTGCTGTCGGCGTGGATCATAGGTCACTTCTGAGCCATCCGCCCGCACCACAGTCAACAGGTTCTTCTCCGCGTCAACGCTCTTGAGCCGTGCGTATTCGCCGCGCTCCATGCCGGTCTCTTTCGATCCGCGCGCGTAGCGCAGTACATCGTTAAACTCATAGCGGGCGGCCCATGTACGCTCCGGACCGGTGAGGTCCTGGCGTGGCACAAGCGCCTCGATGCGATGCTCCTCTTTGCTGACCAGACCACGCTCTTGCATCTCGGCACGAATTGCCAAGTTGATCTCCACGCGGGAACGATTGTCGGGAGAGACAACCAGCGTGCCTTCCGGTGACTTCGTATATTCCTTTGCTATCGCGGCGATACGTTCTTCGCGTCCCGCAATCTCATGAACGCGGCCCTGCCGCTCCAAACCCTGCACGGCCTCGCGCACCTCGCCACGCGCAAGCTGCTCGACCACCTGTTTCAGCTCCGGATCTTTCTGCCGGACGATCTCTTCGAGCTTGACTGTCTTCATGCCCGCATCCTGAAGCTGCGCGAAGGGACGCCCAGCCTCGACTGCCTCATGCTGCCGCCGATCACCTACCAGCAACACGCGGTCGTTGGGATGCAGGCGATGCACAAACTCGTGCATCTGCTTGGTGGACGCGAGCGAGGATTCATCGAGCACATACAGGCGGCGCTCTCCGGTGTCCGGCTGCTGTCCGCGCGCAAGATGCTTTTGCAGCGTGGATGTTTCCATACCGGCATCGGCCAGCTTCTGTGCCGCGCGGGACGTGGGCGCGAAGCCCTCAACCTTGTATCCCTGAGCTTCCGCGCCTTCACGTACGACGGCAAGCGTCGTGGTCTTACCCGCACCGGCGACGCCGTCCAATCCAACCATCTTTTCGCGAGAATGAAACACTTGGTCAACCGCTTGGCGCTGCGAGGCATTCAGCTCCGTGTGACGGGATTCAGTCGCGACGCGGAGCTGCGAGTCCAACAGCATCGGTGCACTCACTCCACTTTGATTGCCTTCCTGCATCCGTGCGACGATCTCGCGTTCCATGCGAAGCATCGCAGCGGTGGTGTACTGCTGTCCTGCTCCGCCATGATCGACGGTGCGGAACTCGCCTCGCGCAGCCCGCCGCTCGAACTCCTGATGGATATGTGCATACGTTGTCTCACCCATCCCTCGACTGAGCGCCGCTTCCAGAAGATCGCGCCGGTCCAGCACGGCGGAGCGCTCGAAGAGATGATCGCGGGCATAGGTGACGGCCTGCTGCGCGATTCGGTCCGGCTCGTAGACGTGGCGCTGGCTATGTTCCCGTGCCTCACCAACAACCCTGTCGGCCTGATGCCCATACTTCGCGGCCAACTCGCGGTGCCGCTCCAATACCTCTCCCGGCGAGAACAGTTCCTTGCTGTCCCGCGTCCGGTGTGCGGCAACCTGCGCGGCTCCCGCTCCATCCAATCCCATCTCTCGCAGATGATCTTTGATCTGCTCCCGGCGTGGGCTGCTAGCCTCGAGATACTCTTTCGTGTAGCCCTTGATCTCCGGCTGTCCGTGCTTGCCGCGCTCCAGCTCGTAGCCCAAACCCTGCAACCGCATTGCCAGCTCGGAGCGGTAAACGCTGGTGGCATAGCGTTGCGACGCGAATAATTCCTGCGGCTGCAAGGCGCGCGTTTGTCCGTTGTCGCGCTCGGTGACGTTGAAGATCACAGCATGGGTGTGAAGCTGCGGGGCGGCATAGCCGTCCACAGGCCGCGCGGTATCGTGCTCAAAGGTAGCCGCAACAAATTTGCCTGTCGTCTCTGGCGCATGGACGTTGCCGATCCGCGCCTGCGTGTATTTCTCGAGCTCGGCCAGAGCTACACGCACACTCTCCCGATGCGCATCTCTTACGCGCTCATCGCCGCCTACAAGTGCGGTGAGAGAAACTGACTTCGGCGCGGAGAACGTAGCGTCCCAACCAGCGCGATGCTCTACGCTCGTCACTTCCTTGCCGAACTTGCCTTCATAGGTTTTGGAAACCTGATGGCGAACGAGCTGCGCTTCCGTGTGCGGATGCTGGCCCTCGGTGAGCTTGGCAAAGTGCTCATTGCCAACCGCACCTTCCAAGCCCCACTGCTCGGCCAGCTTGCCTTGCCACTCGCTATGTCCCTGCTGGTCGCGGCTCCAATAGTTCTGCCGCTCCGAAGCAAACTCCCGCTCATGGTACGTCCGCACCTGGCTTGCCGACAGCGGTTTGGAGATCGTCAGCATCTGCGCGCTGCTCCCGTCTTTGCCTCACTCAATCCCTTTGCTCGCATCCCACACAAACCCGTTGCTCTTGGCAGCGGGAGTCTGAGCAGGCGGCAGTGCAATCGGTGAGGTCGATGCCGACGCCCCCTGTAGAGTCTTTGCCGGCTTCGCCAAGGAATGAACTTCCATCAAAGGTTTCGCGGTAGCGGCTCGCAGTGCCCGCCGCACCTGGATATTCTTCCTGAAACCAGCACACAAGTTGAGCACGTTCTGTCCCAGCTCTCGCCATAGCGGAACCGGCCTTCCCCACAGATACCGCTCCCGGCGAGCACTCCGCCACGACAGGATCAGCAACCAGAGAAGCACTGCAGCGACGAGCAGCAAAGCTGGCTGCACAAGGTAGCGCCACACGGGCTCTCCATAGAAGAACTCCTGCCTGAGCAACAATGCCAGCTTCGCGGAGTTCACCTCCGTCGGCAAGCCTCGTTCAACTCCTGTCCACCCGTCCGACTCCGCCTTGCGATCCATCCAGAAAGGCAGGATGTCACCCTTCCAGAGCAGCTCCCGCGCCGGAATCGGAAACAAATCATCTTCGGTAGCCAGACTGTATTGCAGATGCGGTTGGCTCTTCTTTGGTCCGGGTGCAGGCTTCACCTTCCATATCCACCGCACCTCGCTCGTTGCCGACGGGTCTTTCTCATGCCAGGAACTGGCCAGATACGCACCGAGGTAGTACCGCTGGAGCGGCGTAAAGGTATACAGCAGTGGCGGCAGAAACACACTAAAGCCTGCGGCCAGCAGAAACATGCCCACTCCGACGACAAAGAGAAGTTTCTTCATCGCCCACCACCTCCCGGTTTCTCCTGCTGCATGAACTCTGCGAGCAGCTTGCGGGCGTCGGCGAGCTTCCGGGCGTCGGCCTGGTCACGGATTTTGACCACAGATTCGGGCAGCAGATGCTTGCCTTCGGCGTTCGCCTGGGCCGTCGCATGGAAGAGATTCAGCAGCATGTATCGCAACGCCGAGACCTCGGCCAGCACCAACTCTGCAGGGTCTGCCGACCGCTCCCGCGCAGCCCTCAAAGCCAGCTCGCGCAGCCATTCTGCCAAGGATTCTCCCGCGCCTTCAGCGGCGACTTCTATCTCCGCCAACTCCTCCGGTGTCACCCTTGTGGAGATGGTCTTGGCACGGAGAACCGGACGCGCATCGCCACCGGGCGAGGCTGGAGACTGCAACGGAGTCGGGATGCGGGGAGTGCTCATCGAGAAGCCCGCCTCGTAATCAGATTGCACCCTGCGATTTCGGCAGTCAAGCGCCCGATGCGGCAAACCGTTGTCTATCAGTGCGTTTACGCGTCATACCCGTTGAGTGCTCTGCGCGTTTACGCGCGTAAACACATCAAAACGCGTCCCGACGGCGTCCCCGACAAGTTACTGATTCCTTGCGCGTTGACGCCCGTAAACACGGATACGGCTCACGTATACAAGCAGCATCCCATTTGGGGGTGACGTGTCATAGTCAACCCGATGCGCAAGCATCGTGCTCTTCAAATGCAGTAGCAACCAAACTGGAGGCACGATGTAGACCGCATCAAGCCGGCAAGATGTAGCGGATGCAAGAGCCGTACGGTGAAGGCCCAGCGAGCCACACCGGCTCCGAGTCATGCGGGCATGGCCGTAAGGCCAGATACGAAGCGTTGACAGGAGGAATTGTGGGCCAGGAATTGAGCCGCGAAATACCCCGAACTTCAGGACGCCGACGCTCTGACACGGTGCGGAAGGCAACATCCCGAGGAGCGCTTTCGCAAGCTCCAAAGGAGTCCTGCGCGGTCTTTGACCCTGGCACATAGGGACACAGCTTGCACGGAAGTTGGGAGATCCCGGGTTCACCCGTGAGCAGCCAGTGCTCGTGGGACGCATCGGGAAGTTCAAGGACTGGAGCCGATGATGAACGAACACGGGAAGTCGGACAGACTCGTAGTACCGAAGAAGTCTCCGAACAAAGCTGGGCAACCAGTGGCGGAGGAGATGGAGGGAAGGGGTCTGGCCAAGGGAAATCTGGGCCAGCAAAACGCGCCCCGGACTCAGAGCCGGATCACGGGGGTCCCCAGCGACAGGTCTTCGTCGCTGGGGCCACTCAGCGCGCCAAGTGAGTTGGAACAGATACGACAGACAGCAAAATCGAACAAGGATGTGAAGTTCACAGCTCTGATGCATCACGTCTACCGGATCGACACTCTGCGGTTCGCCTATTCGCAGTTAAAGAGGCAAGCGGCAGCCGGTGTGGATGGGGAGAGGTGGCGGCACTACGGCGAGGCTCTTGAGGACAATCTCCAGAACCTCTCCCATAGATTGAA
>JAJZHR010000237.1 GCA_021810815.1 Acidobacteriota bacterium
CCTCCGAGCAGTACACCTCCGCCCTGCGCCACGACCAGAAGAACCCGGCCTACAACGTCAGCCTGCGGCAGTTGATCCACGTCGGCTTCAAGGTGGCGGCCAAGATGGGTCAGCGCTATCTCGATCTGCTCGTCGCGAACGAGGATGTTGTCGCGCGCAACGTGACCACCAACCTGTTCGAGCGCCACATCAAGCCGATCTTCCTCGGCCTGTAGCAGCGCGCATCGCACCCAACATCGACACATCCAGAAAAGGACCGAAACAAATGAGCAATGGCTTGAATATCCGCAAGGACGCGGCGCTGGACTTTCTCTCCCTGGGAGCGTTGGTCAACAGGCTCGATCCAGGCATCATTCCCTTCCGCAAGGCAACCGAGTGCAAGATCCACGTCAGCGGCGGCGAGTTCAACGTAGCTGCCAACCTGTCGGACGGGTTCGGCATGAACACCGGCATCGCCACGGCGATGGTGAACTATCCCATCGGCGAGCTGATCGCCGAGCGCGTGCGCGCCATGGGCGTGAAGCCCTTCTACAAGCGCTTTGAGCACAACGGCGTGACCGGACCGAACATGGCCACCGTCTACTCCGACCAGGGCCACGGCATGCGCGCCCCGGTGGTGTTCTACAACCGCTGCAACGAGGCCGCAGCCCAGCTCAAGCCCGGAGACTTCGACTGGAAGGCTATCTTCGCGGGCGGCGTGAAGTGGGTTCACAGCGGAGGCATCTTCGCCGCTCTCTCGCAGTCCTCTGCCGAGCTGGCCGTAGAGTTCATGCGCGAAGCCAAGGCGGCTGGCGCCATCACCTCGTTCGACCTCAACTTCCGCGAGAAGCTCTGGAAGCTCTCCGGCGATCCGGCCCGCGCCGTCGATGTCATCGGCCGCATCATCGAGAACGTGGATGTTCTGGTCGGCAACGAAGAGGATTTGCAAAAGGGCCTCGGCATCCCGGGACCTGAAGTAGCCTCCACCAAAGGCAAGCTCGACCCCAGCACCTTCTTCGAGATGATCGACAAGGTGGTGAAGAAGCAGCCGCACGTCAAGGTTGTGGCCACCACGCTGCGCGAGGTCCACTCCACCAATCGCCACAGCTGGAGCGCTGTCTCGTGGGTAGAAGGAAAGACCAGCGTCGCTCCCACCGCCGAACTCGACGTAGTGGATCGCGTGGGCGGAGGCGATGGCTTCGCCGCAGGCTTCATCTACGGCCTGCTGACAGGCGCGTCGCCCGAGGAGGCCACCAGGCTCGGCTGGGCCCACGGCGCCCTGCTCACCACGTTCCCCGGCGACACGACCATGGCCACAGTGGAACAGGTGAAGGCCTTCGCCAGCGGAGGCTCCGCTCGCATCCAGCGCTAGCCGGCCTCCTGTGCAAAAGGGCGCGCCGATGCACCCATCGGCGCGCCTTCGTTCTTTCTGTCTCCAAAGCCGGCTACCTGACTGCGGAAACCTTGGTTCAAGTCACGCCTTGAAGGAGACATTGAAAGGGATGGGCTTCAGGCCCTTCCCTCAACGCTGTATCCTCGACGCGCATCGAGCCGCTGAGGCACTGCATGCGTACTGAATCAGAAATTCCCTGGGCGGAGGGCGCCATGATTCTAGTGCTGATGGGCGTGAGCGGATCGGGCAAAAGCACTATCGGCAGAATGCTCGCCGAACGAACTGGCTGGGTTTTCGCGGATGCGGATGACTATCATACAGCCGCATACAAGCAAAAAATGGCTTCGGGGCATCCGCTCACCGATGAGGACCGAGCGCCTTGGCTCACGGCGCTGAACCGTCTGCTGGTTGACTGGCAATCTCATGGCACGAACGCGATATTGGCCTGCTCCGCTCTGAAAGAGTCGTATCGCGCCATCCTGACAAGCGGCCTGCCAGACGATGCCATACGCTTCATCCTGCTGCATGGTCCCAGGCAGCTCATCGCTGAACGGCTGCGGGCACGCCACCACGAGTTCATGAATCCCGCCTTGCTCGATAGCCAGTTCGCAACCCTCGAACTGCCGCCGGGCGCACTTCGCATCTCCATCGACCAAAGCGAGGAAGCCATCGTGAACAATATTCTGGCCCATCTCTCATAAGACGTCCTGCGCCGGGTCGCCAATTACACTGGTTGTATGAACAAGCTCCCGCCACTCGCCGCTGTTGCGGCCATCTTCCTGGCATCGCTCCTCGCCGCTGGCTGCCGCACACCGGTGGTGGACGCGACCATCACCAACAACACAGGCGAGACCATTCGCGTGCTGGAGGTGGACTATCCGAATGCGAGCTTCGGAACCTCCACGCTCAACCAGGGAGCTTCTTTCCACTACCGCTTCGTGATCCAGGATCCCGGCCATGTGTCGCTCAGCTATAGCGACCTGCGCGGCCAGGACCACAAGGCCACGGGCCCGGCAGTGGACAAAGGACAGCAAGGAACCATCTCGGCTGTGCTCAACGCCTCAGGAGTCGCTTGGACGCCGCTGCTCTCAAGCAGCCACTGACGGAACTCCAGGACGCGCATCCCGGCTTCAAATGATGACCGGAGATGCCCTGCCCTGAAATAGAGATGGGCCGCGCAATGGCGGCCCATCTCTATTTCTGCTCCCAGCAAAACTCCCTACTTCACGACCGATTGAAACAGGTTCGACTTCAGCAGACTCGCGAATTCGCTGTCGGACGAGGAGTATTTCACGTCGATGGTACCGCTGTTGGAGTCGATCGTCGTGTCGTTGAGCGCGGCCACCTCGCTTGGGTCGCCAGAGACCTTCTTGTACATCGCCGCTCCCTGCATCAGCGCAGCAACCGTCGCCGCCGTCACTGTGTCGCCCGTGAGCACCTGCATGTCGAACTTCACGCCATTGGTGAAGTTCATGGTGTAGCGCGAGCTCTGCAGGTGGTTCTTCACCGTGTCAAAGTCCGTGATCTGCGACGCGCCACCCAGCAATTGATTCATCATCACCTGCGTGCCGCGCTGATCCAGAATGCTCCACACCGGCTCCTTGTCCACGGAATTCATCGTGTCCATCGCAGCGCTGTTGGAAAGCAGATTGGGAGTCAGGCCATCGCGCGCAGAAAGCGCAGCCATCACGGAATCCCTGTCTCCAAAGACCATGGTCGTCTGGTTCAGGAAGGCGACGTCATACCCGGAGGCTCCCATCGGATAGACGTTGTTGTTCCGCACCACCTGCGGCTTCACCTTCTGCTTGCTGAAGCGCGTCAGGATGTCCTTCACATCGAACTGCCCCTGCGCCACACCCACTGTCTTGGTCTGGTCGCCCTTGTCGCCGGCGTGGAACGCCGCGAACGCGAGGACATCCACGTCTGTGCCGGGGTTGATGCCAGAGGTCCTCAGCGCGGCCTCCAGCTTCTTCAACTCCGGCGGCAGAACCCGATCTTTCAACTGCATCGCAGCAGACGAATTCTGCATCGACCGGTAATCCACTGAAATAAGCTGCTGCAGATCCTTGGGGATCGCGGCTCTGGCGTCGCTGCTCAACTGAGCGGCTCCGGCGCATGCAACACCCATAGCCAGCATCGCGACGGTGGTGGCGAATCGAGCCGCCCTCGACTTTGTGAAAACGCGATTTTGCACCTTTATCTCTGCGTTTGCCACTTGGTGCGACTGTTCCAGGACCATGAAATTTTTCACCGCTAACTCCTCTGCTGAAAATACTCTCCAGCTCTTCCAGTATTAATTCTAAACCTGCGCTGGCATCTGCAAAATATCGGCCTTTGACCGGGAGCTGAGAACCTCAAACCACCGGCGGCCATTCCCTTGGATTCCGCAGCACGCTTTCAAAAACCTTGCGCTCCGGATCAAACCCCGCGGCCGCTGCCCCGGCCTGCGATCCTCCCTCCGCAGGGATTCCTCCCTCGTGGACGCCTTCGTGGATTAGACGCGCCCACTCGCTTTCTGGTTCATAGGCGTCCTGGGGAATCAGGCCGATCAGTTCGCATGCAATGGGCTTCACATCGAAACGCGCCGCCCAGCGCTTCACCGCCTCGTACACCGATCCCACCGAAGTCGTGCGGAAGTCCGTGATGTTCATGCTCACCTGCGCACGCCCATTGGCAAGAACACCCATCGCCTTCACGCCATACAGGCCGCCGTTCGACGCTCGAATGTCCCGCGCAATGCCGCGCGCTATGGATACGTCCCCGCTGTCCAGGTAGATGTTGTACGCCACCAGAAACTTTCGCGCGCCAATGCAGCTCGCGCCAGCGGTTGGATGCAGATCCGGGCCGCCCACATCGGGCCGCCGCGTCACATCCTTGCGCACCGCGTCGCGCAGACCCTCGAACTGGCCTCGCCGAACATCCTCCAGCATCGCCCGATCCGGCCTCGCAGCCGCAGCCTCGTAAAAGTAAACAGGAACGCCGTAGCGCTTCCAAATCTCCAATCCCGCCTGCCGCGCCAGCAGAGCGCACTTCTCAAGCGTGACGCCTGAGATCGGCACAAACGGAACGACATCGGCAGCGCCGATGCGCGGATGGACGCCAGTCTGCTTGGTCAGGTCGATCAACTCCGCCGCCTTGCCAACAGCCCGGATCGCAGCCTCCCGAACAGCGTCCGGAGCGCCAGCGACCGTGACCACAGAGCGGTTGTGGTCCGCGTCCATCGACCAGTCGAGCAGAGACACACCCTCCACGCGCATGGCGTTGATAATCTGCACCAGCTTGCCTTCGTCCACTCCCTCGGAGAAGTTCGGAACGCACTCAACAATCTGTTCGGTATCGCTCATCTCAATGCGCCGCTCTCTCAGCCCGTAGTAGTAAGGAACCTCACGAATCCTACTCTCTCCGCCTCTACTTCCACCACGTGTAGCCAAGGGAGAACTGCACGCTCGCATTCACACCAGGGTTCCTGTCGCCAAGGCTCGCGCTGGAGATATGCACGGCATTGGCACTGAAGTCGATCGAGCGCCTGGGAGAGATGAAATAGTGCGTCCCGATGCCGAACTGCGGCGTGAAGTTGAACACGCTCGCATCCGTGGCTGGCCCATCATTCGCCAGGCTGATCTGGCC
>JAJZHR010000238.1 GCA_021810815.1 Acidobacteriota bacterium
AGGCCCGGCCTGCACGGGCGCACGGCGATGCCGAACTGAGCGGCGAGATCGAAGCCGAAGCCGGTCGCTCCCATCTTCGGGATGGAGAGGCCGCCGGTGGCGATGACGAACGAAGCGGAGCGGAACTCCACGGGAGCGCCGTCGCCGTCGAGAGCGCTGATGATCCACTGGTCTATGTGCTCGATGCGCTCGATGCTCGGGACGCTCGGGACGCGCTGGACGCTCTCGACCCGGATGCGGGTGAGGATGCGAACGCCGGCGTCGGAGCACTCCTTCTCCAGCATGGCGACGATGTCGCGCGCGGAGCGGTCGCAGAACAACTGGCCGAGCGTCTTCTCGTGGTAGGGAATCTTGTGCTTCTCGACCAGGGAGATGAAGTCTGCGGGGCGATAGCGGGCCAGTGCGGACTTGGCGAAGTGTGGGTTGGAGGAGAGGAAATTCTCCGGCTTGCAGTGGATGTTGGTGAAATTGCAGCGGCCGCCGCCGGAGATGAGAATCTTTTTGCCGACGCGCTCGGCGTGCTCCAGGAGAGCGACACGGCGGCCTCGTTTGCCCGCCTCCATGGCGCACATCAGACCTGCCGCGCCTCCGCCCAACACCACTACATCGAATCCCTGCACAGTTGAACCCATACCTCCACTGTCGCACATGCAGGTCATGAATCCGGCAGGCGGTGGGAGGAGCCCTCGCTCCCGCTCGGATGAGTCCCCCACTCTTTGAGAGAGCGTTCCACGAGAAGGTCGAAAAGAGTGACGTTCCCATAGACGGCCGGAGGAGATAGGATGGATGCGTTTGAGCAAACCACTCTCCGCAGGAGACCTATCGCGTGAAGCATCCAGCTCGTGCTGTCCAACTCCCCGTTGCCGCCCTGTTCGCCGTAGCCGTCCTGTTTGCTACGAGCTCCTATGCGCAATTCGCTCCTGCGGCCAATCCGCTGAAGCTCTCAGCCAAATCCGACCAGGTGATCGCCGCTCTGGCCAGCTTGGACCAGCTTCCTGTGAGCGGCTGGCGGACCCACTCAGGCGACATCGCCCACGGGGAATCGCCGACGCTCGACGACGCAAGCTGGACGGCGACGCCAAACAACACTAATTTTGGCAGCGACGCGGTCTGGTTCCGCAAGACGGTAGAGGTGCCGCGCGACCTGCACGGCTACGACCTGACGGGGACTAGCATCAACTTCAGCTTCGACATACGCGCCAATGGCCCGGTCCCCCTCATCGTCTACTTCGACGGCCGCCGGGTTGCGATGGGCGAGAACCTCGAGCCCATCCAGCTTTTCGTCCACGCAAAGCCCGGCGACAAGGTCGTGATCGCCGTCAAGGCCCTGCACACGGTGGATATCAAAGAATTCAAACACTCCACCCTCAAAATCTCCTATGCTGGGGACCGTCCGAATTCGTCCGACATTCGCCTTCAGGCCATTTCCGCGCAGTATCTTCTGCCTGCCCTGCTGCCCAACCCGGCGCAGCAGCTTGGCGTGCTCGACGCCGCCATCAGCACGGTCGATCTGAATGCGTTGCAGGCGGGCGACCAGAAGGCGTTCGATGCGTCCCTGCAAAGCGCGCAGCAGCAGATGGAGGCGCTGCGGCCGACGCTGTCGCAGGCGTCGTTCCACCTGACAGGAAATGCGCACATCGACGCCGCGTGGCTGTGGCCGTGGACGGAGACGGTGGACGTGGCGAAGCGGACGTTCTCCACCGCTCTGCAACTGATGGACGAATATCCGAAGTACACTTTTTCGCAGTCCGCCGCAGCCTACAACGAGTGGATAGCCGACAAGTACCCGGACATCAACCAAGGGATTCAGAGCCGCGTGAAGGAAGGCAGATGGGAGATCGTTGGAGGCATGTGGGTGGAGCCGGACCTGAACATGCCGGACGGCGAATCGCTGGTGCGGCAGTTGCTGATCGGCAAACGCTTCTTCAAGCAGCAGTACGGCGTGGACGTGCGCATCGGATGGAACCCGGACTCGTTTGGCTACAACTGGCAGCTTCCGCAGATCTACAAGAAGTCGGGCGTGGACTATTTTGTGACGCAGAAGATGGCCTGGAACGACACGAATCAGCTTCCGCTGAAGCTCTTCTACTGGCAGTCGCCGGACGGCAGCCGCGTGCTCACGTATTTCCCGCATGACTATGTGAATGAAACCGAGCCGGACCGGCTGGCCAAAGACTTCAACATCGCGCGGCAGGAGAATCCGGGGCTGCCGGAGATGATGCACCTGTACGGCATTGGCGACCACGGCGGCGGACCTACGCGCGCCATGCTCGACGTGGCGGATCGGTGGACGGTGGATGGCATAGGCGACAAGGTGTTCCCGCCGACGCAGTACGGGATCGCGCAGACGTTCTTCACGCCGATCGAGAAGACGCTGGACACGGCACATGCGCCAGTGTGGAACTACGCAACGCTGGCGGCGGGGAAAGCCGTGCTGCCGCAGCCGCCCGCCGGCAAGACAGCCATTCCGGTGTGGAACGACGAGCTGTATCTCGAAGTCCATCGCGGCGCGTTCACCACCCAAGCAGCGCACAAACGCAACATGCGCGACAGCGAGGAGTGGATGCTGAATGCAGAGAAATGGTCGTCGCTGGCGTGGCTCGCCGGCAAGGACTACCCTGCGGCCAAGCTGAACGAGGCGTGGAAGAAGGTGCTCTTCAACCAGTTCCACGACCTTGCTGCGGGATCTGGCATTGCTGTGATCTATCGCGACGCGCAGAAGGACTACGACATGGTCCACTTCACGGCGGACCAGGCGCGGAGCAGCGCGATGGCCACGCTGGACAGCGCGGCGGACACGGCAGTGCCCGCTGGCACGGTGCCCGTGATGGTGTGGAACCCGCTGGCGTGGACGCGGACGGATGTGGTGGAAGCGACGGTGCAGTTGCCGCGACCGGCGGAGGCTATCTCCATCGAAGACAGCAAAGGAGCGGCAGTTCCCTTCCGCGTTCTGAAGTCCGAACCGGCGACGGGAGTGTTCCACATCAACCTGCTGGCACGCGACGTTCCTGCGATGGGATACGCGGTCTACCGCGCGAAGGCGGCGGGCGGCTCTGCGAAGCCAGCAGGCGGATCTGCAAAAGCGGAATCGGGATCTGCGAAGGCCACATCGGGCGTGAAGCAAGCGAGCGATGCCAGCTCGACCACGATTGAGAACTCGATGCTGCGCGTGACGGTGGACAACAAGACGGGCTGCATCACCAGCATGTATGACAAGCAGGCGAAGTTTGAGAGCCTGGCGGCGGGAGCGTGCGGCAACCAGATCCAGGCGTTCAAGGACCTTCCGAAGCAGTACGACGCGTGGAACATCGACATGGGCACCTACGACCACTTCACGCCAGTGGACGAGGTGGATTCCGTGAAGCTGCTGGAGAGCAGCCCCCTGCGCGCGACCATCCGCGTGACGCGCAGCTGGCAAAGCTCGAAGTTCATGGAGGAGATTTCACTGGTCGAGGGAATCGACCGGGTCGTTATCACCGACCACATCGACTGGCACGAGAAGCACGTCCTGCTGAAGGCGGCGTTCCCTCTCGCCGCGTCCGGGCCGATGGCGACGTACGAGATTCCCTATGGGACGATCCAGAGGCCGACAACGCGGAACAACAGTTGGGAGAAGGCAAGGTTCGAGGTGCCTGCGCTGCGCTGGGCCGATCTGGGCGACGGGAAGCATGGCGTGTCCCTGCTGAACAATTCCAAGTATGGCTACGACGCGCAGGACAACGTGCTGCGGCTGACGCTGCTGCGCTCGCCCACCTGGCCCGATGCGAATGCCGACCAGGGACCCCAGCAATTCAGCTTCGCCCTGTACCCCCACAGCGGCGACTGGAAGCAGGCGCTGACGGAGCGGCGCGGATACGAGTTCAACTACAAGCTGCGGGCCATGCAGGTGGCTCCGCACGCAGGCACGCTGCCCGCGAGCTACTCCTTCGCCAAGGTGGAGCCGGAGAATCTGGTGCTGACCGCGATCAAGAAGACAGAGGACGGCGATGGCCTGCTGCTGCGCTTCTACGAGTGGGCCGGGAAGGCTGGCAACGCGACGATTACGCTGCCACACGGAGTGACCGGGGCGACGCTGACGAACCTGATGGAGATTCCCGAGGGCGCGGCGCTCGCCACTACGGCGACCAGCGTGACGGTTCCCTACACGGCCTACGGCATCACGACGGTGAGGGTGAGCTTCGGCGACAGGGGACCTGGGTTCCTCGCGGCGAAGTGAGGCTGCACGAATGAAAAAGCCCCAGGTCTCAGCATCGAGACCTGGGGCACCCGCATTTGCGGGGCTTCGGCGAAGCGCAAGATCCTTCGCTGTGCTCAGGATTGCAACTGCTACTTGATGGAGCGACTGGCTAGCAGCCGCCGGCGATGGACGGGATCAGCATGACTTCGTCGCCGTCCTGGAAGGCGTAGTTTTCGTTGCCGAGGAAGCGGATGTCCTCCTCGTTGACGTAGACGTTGATGAACTTGCGCAGCTTTCCGTCTTCGCCCTTCAGGTGCGCGGCGAGAGCGGGGAAGGCCGTGCCGATGTCCTCTACCAGGCCCTCAAGGTTTTTGGCCGAGGACTCCAGCTCCTTCTTCCCGTCGGTGTGTTTGGTGAATGCTGTTGGCAGCAGAATCTTAACCGGCATACGCGCTTCCTCCGACCAGCTCGGCTTCGGCTGGCAGTTCCAGTTCCTTGAGATACTCTTCGAAATCGGCCATCCGCGGGCGCACGGCGCGCTCTGCGGGATATTTGCCGTGCAGGACATCGGTCGTCTTGAGGCCGTTGCCGGTGATGCAGACGACGGTGACGTCGTCCTTGGCGATGCGGCCATGGGCGTAGAGCCGGGCTGCGACGGCAGTGGTGACGCCGCCAGCGGTCTCTGTGAAGACGCCCTCGGTTTCGGCCAGCTCCTGGATGCCAGCGACGATTTCAACATCGCTGACGTCCTCGGCCCATCCGCCGCTCTCGCGGATGCAGCGGCTGGCGTAGGGGCCGTCCGCCGGATTGCCGATGGCGAG
>JAJZHR010000239.1 GCA_021810815.1 Acidobacteriota bacterium
CGAGATCCGCAATGAGGGGGATACCAGTGTTCGAAACTACGGACGAGAGCGGTAAAAGTGCTTCGCGAGCAATACAAAGGCTTCAGGATCAAGAGCGCGTGACCTCTCTCATCAGTATTAAGAGCGCCTACATCTTTGCGGCATGAGTGCATGGCTGACCGCAGTACTTCTCCCCGGTGCTACTCTCTGCCGGTTCAGTCTTTAAACTCGCCAAGAACTATTTCTCACATGAAGTGCGGATTATAGGAAGAGGCAGCAACCCTTGTCAACCGATTTCAATCGATTGCTCGGTCGGCGGACGAGAATGCCCGGCCTCGCGATGTTGCGCACCTTTTGAGAGACGGCTCGCAGCTCGATACCATGCGGATCAGGCCCACGTTCGGAGATGAAAGCGGCCAGAAACCAAAACTGAGCTTGCCCCCGGAAAACGTCTCTCATAGCGAGCTGTTGTAATCGTGAGGGAGACTGTGATGGAGAAGGCGATACGGCGTAGGTACACACTGGAGTACAAGCAGGAAGCGGTTCGGCTGGTGGCCTCTGGCCAGAGGGTGTCGGCGGCGGCGAAGTCTCTGGGCATCGTGGAGCAGACGCTGGCCAACTGGGTGAAGGCGGACAAGGCTGGCCAGTTGCGTGGGCTGATCTAGGATGCACTCCACACTCGGCTATCTCAGCCCAGCCCAGTTCGAGCAGCAAGCCAACGTTCGACAACTTGCCCCCGCAGCCTGACCGCGATGGCTCAACCGCAACCGGACGAAAGTCCAAAACCAGTACGCTTATGAGCGACGCGTTCTGAGGGCAAGGTCAAGATCGGCTTCCGAGGCATCTGGAACAGGCCGCAAGTCGAACGAGATATTATTCGCGCGCTGTTTTTCAATAAGGAGCCGCTCCTCCTCCGCGGTAGCTATCGCTTTGCGCGGCCCAACTCTCACATATGCAACGCCGTTGAATCGAACAGGAGGAGCCGACGAGGGCGAAACCTCTATTACGGCGACTTCGCATTGGTTCAGCATGTGCTTTTGGACGGTCATCAAAGGCATTGGCTGGATGTTGCCATTGGAGCGGAAATCCGCAAGTTCGCGCAGTAGCTCATCTGTGATGGGCAAGTTTGCGCATCTGCCGTCGTCCTCGGCACCGATGAAAACAACCCCAGGCTGGCCATGATTCGGCAGATCATTCGCAAAGGCGCAAATGGCTTTGGCTACTTCTTCCTTCACGTTTTCAACTGCCTCTTGCGCTCGACTCTGTCTGATTCAGCGCCGCTCAGCAGTTGATTCAGCTCTTGGTCTGTCATTGGAAATCAGTATAGCTTCCTGCCGCCTATTGGTTGCTCATCACGCCGTCGCGCCCGGAGACCTGGTTGATGATGCGCTGCAGGAAGACGACGTTGAAATTGATGTGGCGCGCGATATCCGGGAGGAATTCCGTGATGGCGTTGCCGATGGGAACGGTGGCCAGGCCGATGACGACGCGCGCTGTGGTCGACTGAATATTGGTGTGGCGCATCGGCACGTAGAGGTTGCTGATCTCGTCCTCGATGAGGAAGCCGGGGAAGTTGCCGTAGTTGAACCTGGGCCTTCCGTTGTCTCCCTGGGTCACCAGCGTCTGCACAATCACATGTCCGATGCGGGTCGACAGCCTGGCGTTTGGCATGCGGTGGTAGCGCGGGTCCTGATGCATCAGGGCGGGCAGCAGGAAGGTGCCGATGAACTCTCCGGTCATGTCCTGCGTCAGGCTGACTCCCGCGTTCTTTCCGAAGCCGAACATGCCCGGGCCGTAATCCGAGTGGGCGTTCTGCATGACGTACAGGGAGGAGAGACCTCCGACGGTGATCAGGTTGAAGGGATCGATGACGTCCTTGCCGGAGAGAATGAGCTTCTCCTTCACGGTCAGCGGGTCGGGAGCGGAAGTGCTGAGGAAACGCTGGAAGGGATTTCTCGTGCCGCAGGGCACGACTGGAAAGACGGCGTTCGCGAGCGGTGGCGACGCTGCTCCGCTGGATGAGCTGAACGAGTTGCTCGATGGGCGGACTTCCATCAAAAGTGGAATATTCGTGGGCGTGTCCCCCAACGGGAGTCCAGGGGTCGTCGATAGCATGGGCAGAGCGACGCTGGAGGGAAGAGGCACAGGGCACGGCGGAAGGCTGCCCTTCGACTTGCGAAAGGTGGCAACGAGCCTGGGTAGCGCTCCTGTCGCCGACGAGGGCTGTTGAGCAAACGGCTGCGGCGCAGGTGCGTCCGGCAAAGAGGCCAGTTCGTTGGACGCGTCAAGGAGTTGTCCCCATCCGATCGCCGGCAGGAACAGTACCGCCAGCGCGCATACGTGCAGCCATTTCAACGTCATCTCCCTCCCGGATTCCTATATGCCTTTCGGCGAAAAACGGCAGCGCGGTATTGCGAGTATCCCATGTGCTCTGATGGCAATTTCGCGCCTCGGAGCACAATGCCGCCGCAGCGCCGCTTGCCGCCTGCTTTTTTATATGGACACCGGCTAGACGTTGAGCACTCGCCGGGAGTTGCAAAAACCCGCCCTGCGGCCTCATGAGAGGCTTGGATGCCATAGATGCCTGGATGTCTGGATGCCATAGAGACCTGGATGCCGCGTCCGCGCGGATGTCCTTCGCGCAGGCTTCCCTCAGAGTGACGCGTTTGCGCGAGAGGAGTAACTATTCAGGCACCCTCCCGCGCAGCAGCCAAGTTCCGCGTGTGCGACGCGTTTTCTCAGCCCATCATATTGAAAGCGTGATGAATAGGATGGGCAGAGTGCGCCAGAGGGAGAGCATCCAGTCCGCAAGTGTCCGCGAGGCATCGGAGCGGAGCATCGGCTCTGCGCGCGATCTGCGCCAGCCGAGGGCGTTGCAGCGTTCTGCGCGCCTGCTCCATGCGCTGCGCCCGCTCCCTGCGCCGATGTCGCTGGGTCTGCTCGCAGCAGCTGCCTTCCTGCTGGCTGGCTGCAGACACAAGCAACAGACCGCCTACGCTCCGCCGCCGCCGAATCCCTATGCCACGCGTGCCCGTACGCGCGCAACGCCGCCACGCCCTGCGCCGACGCTGCATGGCACGCCTGTGCCAGCGGAGGCCGAGCCGCCGGAGGATGCCTCCCGCTACGGCAAGCCAATCTCCACGGAGGTGGGCCTGGCCAGTTGGTACGGCCCGCCCTACGCCAACCGCAAGGGAGCGAACGGCCAGGTCTACAACCAGAATGCGATGACCGCAGCCCACCGCACGCTGCCGTTCGGAACAGTGGTTCGCGTCACCAATCTCGCGACCAACCAGTCCGCCGTGGTTCGCATCACGGATCGCGGCCCGTTCGTGCATGGTCGCGTGCTGGACTTGTCTCTGGCAGCGGCGAAGGCGACGGGCGTTTACCGGGCCGGAGTCGCCAAAGTCAGGATCGACATTCTCTCGGAGCAGAGGGTGGCCAGCTCTGCCGACCACTGGTGCGTTCAGGTGGGCGCATTCACCAAGGCTCGCGACGCAGAGAAGCTGAAGAACGACCTTCTGCGGAAGTACCAGACCGCCAAGGTCATCGAGTTCCCCGGCCCGACGGGCCACTGGGTGCGCATCAATCCGGCGCAACCGGACAAGCGCCACGCGGATGCAATCGCGCAGAGCATCCGACCGAAAGAGCGGGACGCAGAGGCGTATGTGGTGCGCCTGAACTAAGGAAGCTCTGCCGTCCCGGGCTGGACGATGGCGGTCCTTTTAGACCTTGAGGGCATCGCAGAGGGACTTGAGCCGGAGAATCCCTCAGGCGTGCCGGAAATGCGAAGTTTGAAACAATGGAGGAGATGCAACGACTCCTTCTTCGCGTGCTGTTCCTGCTCCTGCTGCTGAGTGTGCTTCAGCCTGCCAAGGCTCCTGGGCAGTCTTTGCAGAATTTGCCGCAAATAGCAGATCCTGCTGCCAGCCCGACTGCCGGGCCGCAGAGCAGCTCTGCCAGGGCCGCCTACTACTCGCTCCCTCCAGACAAGCTGGCCAGGGCTGTCGCCTTCTCGCGAAAGCGCACGATGCTCGGCTTCGCGCAGACGGCCTGGGGCACTCTCACGCTGGTTCTGCTGCTGTCGTTTGGCGTTGTGGCGCGGCTCCGCGACTGGACGGTGGGCGCGACTCGGAGGCGCTGGCTACAGGGCTTCCTTTTCATCCCGCTGCTGCTCCTGGCGGTGGATGCGCTCAGCCTACCGCTCGATCTCTACGGTCAGCATCTGGAGCTGGGGTACGGCCAGTCTGTGCAGAGCTGGGCAGGCTGGTGGCAGGACTGGGCCAAGGGGGAGTTCCTTGGGATGGTGGTTGCAAGCCTGCTGGCTCTGCTGCTGCTCTGGCTGATTCGCAAATCTCCGCGCCGCTGGTGGACATGGGCCTGGCTGGCGAGCCTGCCCATCATGGTGTTGCTGGTATTCATCGCGCCCGTGGCGATTGAGCCGCTGTTCAACACCTTCGAGCCGCTCAGCAAGAGCGACCCAGCCCTGGTCGCCCGGCTGGAGCAGGTGGTCCATCGCGGCGGCATCGCGATTCCTCCCGACCGGATGTTTCTGATGAAGGCCAGCGAGAAGGTGACGGGAGTGAACGCGTACGTGACGGGGTTCGGAGCGTCCAAGCGCGTCGTGGTGTGGGACACGACCATCGCGCGCGCCACGCCGGACGAAATCTCCTTCATCTTCGCGCATGAGATGGGGCACTACGTTCTGGGACACATTGTGCGCGGCCTGTTGTTTGCTGCTGCCCTGTCGCTGGTGCTGCTGTGGATGGGATATCACAGCGTGCGGTGGCTGATCGGGCGCTTCGGCGCGCGATGGAGGATTGCAGCGGTGGAGGACTGGGGCTCGCTTGCCGTGCTGGCGCTCGCTTTTTCCGTCTTCGGCTTCCTCGGCGAGCCCATCGCAAACGGCTTCAGCCGCGCGCAGGAGCACGCCGCCGATGTCTATGGGCAGGAGGCCATCCACGGCATCGTCGCGCACCCTTCGCAGACGGCGCAGGAGAGCTTCCAGTTGCTCG
>JAJZHR010000240.1 GCA_021810815.1 Acidobacteriota bacterium
CCGCAATTCGACCGTGATTCCACCGTCAATTTCACGGTGAAAACACGGTGGAATGCACGGTGAAGTGACGGTGGATGGACGGTGAAATGACGGTCATCAGACGGTGAGTTTGCCGGTGGCGGCTACCCGGCTGTACCAGTGGCCGGAATCCTTCACCGTCCGCTTCTGATCGCGGTAGTTGACGAAGGTCATGCCGAAGCGCTGGCTGTATCCCTCGGCCCATTCGAAGTTGTCGAGCAGGCTCCATGCGTGGAAGCCGCGAACATCTGCTCCGTCGCGGATGGAGCGCGCGAGCTCGGCGAGGTGGCTGCGGTAGAACTCGATGCGCTGCGGGTCAGGCACTTTTCCGTCGGCGTCCGGATAGTCCAGGTAGGAGCATCCGTTCTCTGTGATCTCGATGACGGGCTTGTTGTACTCGCGGGTGATGCGGGTGACGATGTCGTAAATCCCGCGCGGCCACACCTCCCATCCGTTGTCTGTGATGGGGCCTTGCATGCCGCGATGCTGGGTGAGACCGAGGGCGGCGAAGCCGGGGGGCGTGTCGGGCGGAACGGGGGCGTTGGCGATGATGGAGCGGTTGTAGTAGTTGATGCCGACCCAGTCCAGCGGCGCCTGCATCAGTTTTTCGTCGCCGGGCTGGAAGCCGAGAGCTGCGTAGGGCACGCCTGCGGGATAGGCGTTGGGGTAGCGGCCGCGGAGGGCGGTCTCCAGGAACCAGACGTTGTTGAAGGCGTGGAAGCGGTCCACGGCGTCGCGGTCGGAGGCGACGTCCATCGCCGGCTGGCCGGGAGACATGCTCATGGCGCTGCCGATCTTCGCCTGCGGGGAGGCGGCCTTCATGGCGCGGAAGGCCATGCCCTGGGCGATGTTGACGGTGTGGGAAGCGCGCAGGAACTGGGCGTAGCTGGTGTTGCCGGGGGCGTGGATGCCGACGCCATAGCCGAGGTAGGTGAAGACCCAGGGCTCGTTGAAGATGGCCCAGGTCTGGATGCGGTCGCCGAGCGCCCTGGCGACGATTTCGGTGTAGTCGGCGAAGTGGGCCGCGGTGTCGCGGTTGGGCCAGCCGCCCTTGTCCTCCAGCGCCTGCGGCAGATCCCAGTGGTAGAGGGTGCACATGGGGCGAATGCCAGCCTGGAGCAGGGTGTCCGTCAGGCGCTTGTAGTAGTCGAGGCCCTTTGGATTGGCGGCTCCTGTGCCCTTTGCCTGGATGCGCGGCCATGAGACGGAAAAGCGGTAGCTCTTCAGGTTCAGGCTCTTCATCATGGCGATGTCCTGCGGGTAGAGGTGGTAGGTGTCGCAGGCGACATCGCCGGTGGCGGCTCCCTTGACCAGGCTGGGGGTGTGCGAGAAGCGGTCCCAGATGGATTCGCCCTTGCCGTCCACATTCCATGCTCCCTCGACCTGATAGGAGGCGGTGGCGGAGCCCCACTTGAAGTCTTTGGGGAAGGAAGCGGCTGCGGCGTTGTAGGAAGGAATGCCCTGCTCGATCCCTCCCATTCCGTCGGAAGCCAGAAGGCGGGCAGCAAGAGCGGAGCGGGTGAGGGCTGCATTGGAGGGAACGGCCTGCGAAAGGGCGGCACCGCCCACAAGAGAAAGAGAGTTGTACAGGAAATCACGACGATCCATGCGTTGAATGTCCCTTCGGGGCACGGAAGCCCCTTCTGGCTTGAAAGAAGCCAATCTAACACAGGAGCTATGGAAGAATCATCATAAATAAAACGGTTTATGGAGCTTTGGGAGCACGGAAAGGGCTTACTGCGGATTGGCGCGGAGGAACACGGATTGGAAAGACGGGAAGGTCGCTTCGCAGCGGGTGCTCCCTGGGCTTTCTTCTGCTGCTGGCAAACGCGGGAGGCCCGGGGCTGAAGCCCCTTGTTTTTGGGTTCGAATCAGGGGCCTGAAAGCCCCTGCTCCCTCCGGGTTCGCGCTTTGCGCGAATGGTTCTTCCTTCGCTTCGCTTCGGAAGAACGGCCACTCATCGCGAGGAAGCTGCGATGAATGGGGCACCCGGCAGGACGCTTTCGTGGTGGCTATTCCTGCTCTTTTCCCGATGCTTTCGTGCCGGAGGATGCTTTCGCGCTGGAGGAGGAGCGGCTTGCTGTCTGGGGAGAGCGGCGGGCTTTCTTTTTGGCGGCGGAGGTGCGTTTCGCGGCGGTGCTTTTCTGGCGCTTCTCCGGAGCGCTGGCGGCGCGGATGCCGCAGGTGGACTCCCGAACCATCAGCTCCGGCTCGAACATGACGGTCTCGGGATAGGCTTCTTTGGGGTTCTGGATGCGTTTGAGGAGCATCTGGGCGGCCATTTCGCCCATGTGGTGCAGCGGCTGGCGGATGGTGGTGAGGCTGGGCGTGTTGTAGGCAACGCTGGTGATGTCGTCGAAGCCGATCACGGAGATGTCCTCGGGGCAGCGGAGTCCTGCGTCGACGATGGCACGGATGGCACCGATGGCGGCGATGTCGTTGAAGCAGAAGATGGCGGTGAAGTCGCGCGTGCGGGCCAGCAGGTCGCGCACGACGGGGTAGCCCAGCTCCGGGGACCAGGAGTTTTTCTCGAGGAAAATGCACAGCTCGGGGCGCACTTCGATGCCGGTTTTCCTGGCGATCTCCACGATGCTCTGCCAGCGGGATTCGGAGTCGAGCGAGTAGTGCTGGCCCTTCATGAAGGCGATGCGGCGATGGCCGAGGTCGTGCAGGTGCTTCAGGGCGAGGGTGGCGGAGCGGGCGTGGTCCAGCATCACGTTGGTGACGCCGTGCATCTTTTTGTGGCCGGAGATGGAGACCACGGGAGCGGCCACCTCCTCATTGAGCGAGGTGTTCACCAGCAGGAAGCCGTCCACGGAGCGCTTCATGAGAAGGCGGGGATACTCGTCGATGAGGTCGGCGCGTCCCTGATGGCTGACGACGAAATGCAGGTATCCGGCCTGCATCAGGTACTGCTCGACGCCGTTCATGACCATGGTGAAGTAGCCTTCGCTCAGCTCCGGCACGATGACGCCGATGGTGAAGGTCTGGCGGGTGCGGAGGGAGCGGGCGATGGTGTTGGGGCGGTAGTCGAGCTTCTTGACCGCCTCCATGACGCGGGCGCGGGTGGCGACGGCGATGGACTTGGCTCCCGGAGCATTGTTGATGACCAGGGAGATGGTGGCAGGCGACAGGTCAAGATACTCAGCGAGAATCTTCAGACTGATGGGACGACCGCTCAGGCTGTCCAGCTTCTGGTTTGTGCTCATGGCTGCCCTCAGTTGTACCCTCTGAGCGGTTGAATGAGCAATGCAATTCTCCGGTTGAGGCGGGAGTTTGTTGTCAGGTGTCAGGAGTCGGGTGTCAGGGCTCCACTTGAAGGACGCGCTGGACGGACAGATTGTCCGATGAGCCGCCGGCCATCAGTTCGATGGGTTCCTTCTCCACCACCCAGCGATGGTTGGCTGTGTCCCAGTAGGCGAGATTGCTTGCTTTCAACTCCATCCGCACGGTTTTTGTCTCTTTGGGGCGGAGCGTGACGCGGGCGAAGGCCACCAGCTCCTGCTGGGGACGCTCCACTTTGGAGGCCATGTGCTTCACGTAAAGCTGCACCACCTCGTCGCCTGCGACTTTGCCGGTGTTGGTCACATCCACGGACACCTGGGCGGAGCCTTTGAGCGAGGGGCCTGCCTGAAGCGGGCCGGAGCCGGAGCGGAGGTTGGAGTAGGCGAACCTGGTGTAGCTGAGGCCATAGCCAAAGGGGTAGAGGGGCTTGCCCTTGAAATACATGTAGGTGCGGCCGTGGCGGATGTCGTAGTCCATCATGGGCGGCAACTGGTCCATGCTGGCGGGCCAGGTCTGCGACAGGCGGCCTGCGGGGTTGTAGTCGCCGAAGAGGACGTCGGCGAGGCCGTTGCCTTCCTCCTGGCTGTTGTGCGTCATGTGAACGATGGCGGGGACGTGCGCCTGGGTCCAGTTGATGGCGTAGGGGAAGCTGGAGATGAGAACGACGACGGTGCGCGGGTTGGCGGCGTAGACCTGCTTCACCAGGTCCTCCTGCTCCAGCACGATGGTCTTGCGGTCCATGGCCTCTTTGCCGTTGCTGGGAGTGACGCATACATTCCAGCCGGCGTCGCAGGTGGGGTGGTTGCCGACGACAACGATGGCGACATCGGCGGTTCTGGCGGCCTGTTGCGCGGAGCTGCCGTCCCGGCCGTCGTTGAAGGTGACGGAGACGCCGCTGCCGGCTTTGTCCCGGATGCCCTGCAGGGGGCTGATGGCGTAGGGAGGAGTTCCGCTGTACCAGTCCAGAGCGACGCGGTCGGCGTAGGGGCCGATGACGGCGATGGACTTGAGCCGGGAGCGGTCGAGAGGCAGGGCCTGCCGGTCGTTCTTGAGCAGGACAATCGATTCATCGGTGGCCTGGCGCGCGAGTTCCCTTGCCCGGGGCGTTTCCCATGGGGGGTATTGCGCCGACTGGCCGGTGCCGATGCCGGCGTACGGTACGGCGGCGGCAGGGTCGAGCATTCCCAGGCGGATCATGACGCGGAAGACGCCGCGGAGATCCTGGTCGATCTCCGGCTCGGTGACGAGCTTCTGTGCGAGGGCGTCGCGCACGGCCTGCTGATAGTTGTCGAGGAACTGATTGATGCCTGCGTGGATGGCTCCGGCGGCGGCGTGGGGCATGTCGGGGTAGTACTTGTGGAGCTTCACCATGTTGGTGAGAGCGCCGGCATCGGTGCAGATGATGCCGTCGAAGCCCCAGTCCTTGATGACGACCTGCTTGAGCACGGGATTGGCGGCCATGGGAATGCCGTTCCATGCGTTGTAGGAGGTCATGAAGGCCTGCGAGCCGCCCTGCTCAATGCCCATGCGGAAAGGGACGGAGTAATACTCGCGGAAGAGGCGCTCGTCGAAGTTGGAGGAGGAGCCGCCGCGGCCGTTCTCATTGCTGTTGGCGAGGAAGTGCTTCATGAGGGAGGACGCTTCCCAGTAGTGCGGGTCGTCTCCCTGGAGGCCGCGGACGAAGGCG
>JAJZHR010000241.1 GCA_021810815.1 Acidobacteriota bacterium
CCATATCGTCATAGGGAGGAACCACCACGTAGCCGTGAGCGCGCACCAGCTCTTCTGCCTTGGCAAGGCGCTCACTCGATGCGGGGCCCACGTCGACGACCTCTGCCCCGAGCGCCAGGGTGGCAGATCGTTTGATGGCCGGCGCATTCGAAGGCATCACAATCACGGCCTTCGCACCGACGGCGCGCGCCGCATAGGCCACGCCCTGGGCGTGGTTTCCGCTTGAGTAGGTAATCACTCCGCGTCTGCGTTCGTCGGGCGTGAGCTGGAGAATCTTGTTCGCGGCACCGCGAATCTTGAATGCGCCGATTGGCTGAAGGCTTTCGGCCTTGAGCCAGATGTTGCCTGCGACTCCAGGAAACGGGGCGTGGACGAGCGGTGTACGGACGGCAATTCCGGCGATGCGCGCTGCCGCGTCGCGCACGGCGTTCAGGGTGACAAGTGCATCTGCCATTGAACCTCTGCGCCTCTTCTAATCAGATCTCCAGAATCACCGGCATGATCATCGGCCGCCGTCCCGTCGTCTTTTGAATGAGCCGTTTCAGGTCTGCGCGGATCTTGTCC
Organism: Acidobacteriota bacterium; assembly: GCA_021810815.1. Taxonomy (GTDB): domain Bacteria; phylum Acidobacteriota; class Terriglobia; order Terriglobales; family Acidobacteriaceae; genus JAJZHR01. The sequence continues at coordinate 565 of JAJZHR010000241.1, forward strand.
TTGGCCATGCCGTAGTCGGCCTTCTGCTCGTCGCTCAGTTCGTCCAGCGTCTTCAGCACCTGCTCGCGTGCCTGTTCGGTGATGTCTGCTCCGCCAAATCCGCGCATCACGACCTCAGGAGTCAACTCCAGCCTGCCTGTACGCTTGTTGATCGCCAGGACTGCGAGCACAATGCCGTCCTCGCTCAGGATGCGGCGGTCGCGAATGACCAGGTCCTCGACCACATCGATGCTTGAGCCGGAGTCGATGAGGATGCGGCCGGCGGTGACTTTGTCCTTCTTGCGCGCATCGTTCTTGTCCAGTTCCAGCACGTCGCCGTCTTCGATGACAATGGCGTGTTCAACGGCTCCGGTCTCCATGGCCACCTGCGCGTGGCGGCGCAGGTAGCGGTAGTCGCCGTGGACAGGGATGAAGAACTTGGGCCGTACGAGGTTGATGAGCAGGCGCATCTCTTCCTGGCTGCCGTGGCCGCTCACATGGATCAGGCCGCTCGATCCGTCATCGCAGATTACATGCGCATCGCGCCGGTAGAGGTGGTCGATGACGCGGAAGATGCCTTTTTCGTTGCCCGGAATGATGCGCGAGCTCAGGACGACGGTATCGCCGGCATCAATCTTTGCATGCTTGTGGTTGTCCACCGCAGCACGGCTCAGCGCGCTCATCGGCTCGCCCTGCGTGCCGCTGATGAGCACCATCAGCTCGTCCGGCGCATAATCCCGCATCTGTCCCGGATTGATGACCAGCCCTGGTGGCAGATCGATGTAACCCAGGTCCTGCGCGATCTCCGTGCTTTCCATCATCGACCGGCCAATCACCGCGACCTTCCGGCCGTGCGCGCGGGCGAGTTCCATTGCGATGCGGATACGGTAGATCGACGAAGAAAAGCAACTGAAAAAAATCTTGCGCTTGGCCCGCGAGAAGATCTCATCCAATCGCGGCACAACGGCCCGCTCGCTCGGTGTGTACCCACCGCGCTCCACGTTCGTTGAATCCTGCAGCAGGGCGAGCACGCCACGCTTGCCATACTCTGCAAAGGTGTGGAGATCGAAGGGCTTCTCGTCGAGCGGTGAAAGATCGATCTTGAAGTCGCCCGTATGGATTACAACGCCCGCCGGCGTGTCGATGGCCAGCGCGACGCAATCGACCAGGGAGTGGGTGACGCGAATCGGCTCAATCGTGAATGGGCCAATGGAGAACTTTTCTTTCGGCGCAATCTCGATCAGCTCCGTCTCGTCCAGGAGCTGATGCTCTTCAAGCTTGCCCTCCACATACGCCAGGGTGAACTCAGTGGCATAAACCGGGACCTTGATCTCACTGAGAATCCACGGCAATCCGCCAATGTGGTCCTCATGACCGTGGGTCAGAATGATAGCGCGCACGTGCGCCTTGTTTTCGACGAGGTAGGAAATGTCGGGCACGACGATGTCCACCCCGAGCAACTCAGTCTCGGGAAACATAAGTCCGGCGTCGATGACGATGATGTCGTCTTCCCAGCGCAGGGCAAGACAGTTCATGCCGAACTCGCCGAGTCCGCCCAGAGGGATGATTTTCAGCTTTTTGGTATGCATTGGTCAGCTTTGATGCTACCATCCGCCGGTGCTCTGCGCTTCATCCACGTTCGGTCAAACGTTCCTGCTCAGGCTGCCCAATGGAGCACCCCTGCGTCCATGAGGTGAGGCCTGTAATGTCTGCTCCCGCGCGCGTCGCGATTGCCCTATCTTTTCTTGCGTTCTCTGTTTCATCCATCTCCGCGGTGGCCCGTGCCGCTCCCGTTCTTACTGGATATGTGTTTCCTCAGGGAAGGCAGATAGCGCCGGGAGATCTGGACGCCAGCGAAATCACTCGCATCAACTACGCCTTTGCGCGCATCGAGAATGGCCGCATGGTCGAGGGCTTTCCCACAGACGCCGCCAATCTGGCCGGTATTACCGCTCTGCGGCAGAGCCACCCAGGGCTTGCCGTGCTCATTTCCGTTGGGGGATGGACATGGTCGGATGGCTTTTCCGATGCCGCGCTGCTCCCGCAGAGCCGGGCGGTGTTTGTCGAGAGCGCGGTGGAGTTTATCCGCCGTTACCAGTTGGATGGGGTCGATGTGGATTGGGAGTACCCCGGCCAGGCTGGAGCGGGGCACGCGTTTCGCAGCGAGGACAAACAGAATTTCACTCTGCTGCTCCGCGACCTGCGCGCGGCCATGGATCAGGAAGGCCGCAGGGAGCAGCGACGGCTGTATCTCACCATCGCGGCCGGGGCCTCATCCGACTTCCTTCAACATACCGAGATGCGCAAAGTGCAGCGATTCGTCGACGCCGTGAACTTGATGGCATACGACTACTACAGTCCGGCCGGCGATTCCATCACCGGCAATCATGCGCCGCTGCTGACCGATCCCGCGGACCCGAAACAAGCCTCAGCAGATGCGAGCGTGCGCGCATTTGAGGCCGCAGGAGTTCCCGCCGCGAAAATCGTCCTCGGCATTCCGTTCTATGGTCGTATGTGGGCTGATGTGCCCGATGAAGAACATGGGCTCTTTCAACCCGGTAGGCAACCGTCTAATGACGATCTTCCTTACCGCGATATCCAATCGACCATGGTGGGTGTGGGCTTCACCCGCTACTGGGACAATGCCGCGCAGGTCCCGTTCTTGTATAACCCGCAGACGCGCCAGTTTGTGAGTTACGAAGATCCTGAATCGGCGGCGGCAAAATCCCGCTACGCCCTCGCCCAAAAGCTGCAGGGTGTCATGTTCTGGAGCTTCTTCAACGACCCCTCGGGCCAGCTTCTGCATGCCATCACGCAAGTGCTGTACGGTCCAGGCTCTGCGCTGAAGCGATCGGGCGGCGAATAATTTGCATTACTCGCCCGGAAAGCGGACCCCAAGCTCCGTGCGTGCGCTTTCCAGCAACTGCGCCATGCCCAGTGAGAGCGCGTGCGTAATGACCGGGCTTTCAAGTGTGCCGGAACGAATCAGATTGCAGAAATGCTCTATCTCGTAATTGAAGCCGCCCGCTTCAAATGGCTCATCCAGCACCACACGGCGGCCGTCGATAGAGTGAATCGTCGCGCGCGTCGGGTTCCACCAGTTGGCATGTAGGAGGACATACCCGCGGGGCGCAGCCAGCATTGCATCTCCGCAACTGATCAGATCGAGCCCGGTGTGCAGTTGCGCCATGCCGCCCTCATGCTCGGTCTGGAAGATTGCGAATGCGTCTACCCCGGCGGCGCTCAGCCTGCCCATGGTCTGGACACGCTTGAGAGGGCCGAGCCAGTCCAGTGCAAGAAACGCCTCGTATGGACCGATGCCCATGATGCCGCCTCCGGCCAATGCCGGAAAGTGCAGGGGATAGTCCGGCGCGAGGGTCGCATCGCAATGGCCAGCTCGCACATAGCCGACCGGACCAATGGGATGTTCCTCCAGATGTGCCTTGAGTTTTCGGTAAAGGGGAAAGAACGGAGGTTTCATCGCCTCCATGAACAGGAGACCATTCTGCTCCGCCGAGGCAATCACCTCTACAAGTTGCCGCGTGTTCACCGCTGCCGGCTTTTCACACAGTACGTGTTTGCCCGCCCTCAGGGCCTGGGCACAAATGGCCGCGTGCGAGTCAGGATGCGTCGCGATGTACACCGCATCCAGGTCCATCGCGAGCAATGCGTCGAGTGAGGGGGCGACTGCGCCGACCAAAAAGCGGGCGGCATAGGCGTGCGTCTTCTCGAGATTTCTGCCCCAGACGCCCGCCAATTCTGCGCCGGGAACAGACATGAGTCCCTGTGCAAATCGAGCGGCCGCTCGACCCGGCCCGACGACACCCCAACGGATTGGTCGTGGTGTTGGATTCACAAGGGTCCCATGTTTCAGGCGTGCCACAACTTGCACAAAAAATGCGGAACGCGGCTTCCTTCCCACGTCCCCAGGCTTCAGCGCAGCAGGTCTTCCAGCGCGGTGCTCAGGTCGGTCTTCTCATCGCGATACTTGACGATGACCGGGGCGTAGAGCGACAGGCCCCATTCCTTGCTGTTGGAGTGTCCCTTGCCTGCGGCGACAGCACGCGAACCCGGAACGACAACCGCATTCTGCGGAATGATAAGCGGCTGCTCCGGAGTAGCGCGCAGCACGACGCCACGAACGAGATCAAAGACCGGCGTGCCGCGTGTGAGAATCGTTCCGGCAGCGAGCACCGCGCCCTTGCGCACGATCGTCCCCTCATAGACTCCGGAGTTTCCGCCCATCAGCACGTCGTCTTCAATAATCACGGGGCTGGCATTTACCGGCTCCAGCACGCCGCCGACCTGCGCCGCTGCGCTCAGGTGGACGCGCTTGCCAATCTGCGCGCAGGAGCCGACCAGCGCGTGGGAATCAACCATGGTGCCTTCATCCACCCAGGCGCCGGCGTTCAC
>JAJZHR010000005.1 GCA_021810815.1 Acidobacteriota bacterium
ACCAGCGTGGTCAGCTACCGATTCGGGGTTGTCAATGGCCCATACCGCCTGGGTCGCAGAATCCACAAATACGGGCTTTTCACCGCCGGCAATGCACTTCTTCGCGCAGGCCGAACCCGCAGCGCTGGCCATTTTTGCGCCGCATTTCGCGTCGGTGATCCATCCCGTGGCGGATACGGGTTTGGAACTCATGTCCGCCGCAAAGGCGCTCAGGCCGACCATCGATCCAGCCATGGCCGCCACACTCAAAATCTTCGAGAGTTTCATTCGTCATCCTCCAAAGCGTGCAGCTTACGCCGCAGGCTGTGCTTCTTTGTACCCGTTCCGACCGGAGTTGACAAGACCAGGCATGCCGCCGCATCAATTTTTTCGATGCCGATCCTTTACTCGGACCGCTGCCGCACGGTCACCGCTTCGTCTGTGCCTGGCGCTCGCTCAGCATCTTCACGACAGCCTCAAACCGTTCCCTGGCTGAGGGATACTTCTCCACCAATTCCGCGGTCTGCTTCATGAACATGTTGCCCGTCGCTTCCTTGTATGCGTCATGGAAGCGCGCAAATTTCGCGTAAATAAAAATCCCCTCGCCCTGAGTGTCCAGAAACAGGTCGGCGTCGATGGCGCCGCGCAGCACGAAAGAGTGCGCCATCTCCCAGTAACTCAGCACCTGCCGCCAGTAGGCGTTCTCCTGCAGGCTCACGGTCCGTTGAATGGCGAGAAGCTCCTCTGCGGACTCCGGCTGGAAGTCGAACACCACCCACTTCCGCGCCGCGCGCATCGTCTGCTCGCGCCGGAGGTCGTACAACTGCAAAATCAGGCCTGCGTCTTCGGTTGTTGCCAGCGTGTTTCCCATTGCTCTCCCCAAAACTGATTTCCCCCCTATACTTCCTCAACTTCTGCTCAGACCACCGTCTCCACCAAAGGTCGTGTCTTCTCCGGGTCTGGCCTGGACAACTGGGCTGCCGCCGGCTTTGGAGCAGCATCGGCCACTTTCTTCTCAAACGTGCAAGGCTTCACCGGAGCGGCTTCGTCGCCCTCCTTCTTTTTCTTCCTCTTCGGAAGCGCCTCCACGTTGTTCGGGCAGATCCAGTGCGTTCCGGATGCGTTTACCACCTCCACCAGGTAGGCGCTGTCGCACTTCGGACAGACCTCATTGATCAGCTTCTGGTTCGAGGTGAAATCGCACTTCGGATAGTTCACGCAGCCGTAGAAATAATCTCCTCGCCGGTTCTTCCTGACAGCGATGTCCCCGCCATCTTTCGGGCACTTCACGTCCAGCAGCTCCTGCTTCACATACTTGCACTTCGGATACCCGCTGCACGCGATGAACTCGCCGTACTGGCCGTCACGCTTCAGCAGCGGCTTGCCGCACTTCGGGCACATCTCCTCCAGCACCACCGGCGGCTTCTGCTGCACCTTCTGCGTCAGCTTGCGGATGGTCTTGCACGGAGGATCCTCGCTGTATCCGGGGCAGGACATGAACGGCCCCCATGGGCCATTCTTCAGCACCATCAAGCGGCCGCAGTTGTCGCAGAATTCATCCTCGGCAGCCTCGTCGGCTCCGGGAGCGGTCAGATCCGGCTTGGCGGCGAAATTCTCTTTGGTGAAGTCGCAGCTCACCTGCTCCACCACGATCTTCTTGCCCTTGCCGATCGCCATTCCGATGGCCGCAGCCAGCGCCTTCTCGTCGGCAGCTTCCTTCGAGAAATCCGTCGTATCCTCTGTAACCGCCTTCACCACCATGGGGAACTGGAAGGCCGCAGTCAGCTTCTTCAGTATCGGCTTCGGATCCTTCTTCCACGGGCCTTGCCCAACTGTGACGGGCTTGGCTTTGGAGAACGCACTGCACGCGTAAAAGCTGCCAAACTTGCCCCACTTCAAGATCAAGGGACTACCGCACTTGTCGCAGACCTCGGGCGTTGCCTGCTCCATGCGCTTGATATCTTCCATGTTCTTGCCGGCAACGACCAACTCCTTCTCGAAGTGGCCGTAGAAGCCGTTCAACAGGTCGGTCCAGCGCTCCTTGCCCTCCTCGACCGCGTCAAGCTCGCCCTCCAGCCTGGCCGTGTATTGCGGGTCGAAGATGTAGGGGAAATTCTTCACCAGCAGGCCGGTGACCACGGTTCCTATCTCGGTGGGGATGAATTTGCCGCCGATCTTCTTCACATAGTCACGATCCTGGATCGTATTGATGATCGAGGCGTAGGTGGAAGGTCGGCCGATGCCCTGCTCCTCCAGCACCTTCACCAGCGAAGCTTCGTTGTAGCGCGGCGGAGGCTCGGTGAACTTCTGCTGCGGGTCGATGGACTGCATCGCAAGAGACTGTCCATCGGACATCTCCGGCAGCCGGGTGTCCTCCGAATCGCCGTTCCACACGGCGAGGAAACCGTCGAACTTCATCACCGATCCGCTCACACGGAAGTTATACGTCCGGTCTGCCCTGGCTTCGATCTCCACCGTCGTCTGGTCGAAGATGGCGGGCATCATCTGCGACGCCACAAACCTCTGCCAGATCATCTTGTAGAGCCGGTACTGCTCGTCGCTCAGCCACTTCTTGATGGAGTCAGGCGTGTACTCCACGCGCGTCGGCCGGATAGCCTCGTGCGCGTCCTGCGCGTCCTTCTTGCCCTTGTAATCGATGGGCTGCTGCGGCAGGTATTTCGCTCCATGCTTCTTCTGGATGTAGTCGCGCGCCTCGATGATGGAATCAGGGGACACACGCGTCGAATCGGTTCGCATGTAGGTAATCAGACCCACAATGCCGTCCTTGCCAATCTCGATGCCTTCATACAGCCGCTGGGCAACGCCCATGGTGCGCCGCACATTGAAGCCCAGCCGGCCTGCGGCATCCTGCTGCAGCTTGCTGGTGATGTATGGTGCGCGCGGATTCTGCTTGCGCTCCTTGCGCTCCACGCTTGCAACCGACCACGCAGCCTTCTCCAGCTGGGCCACCACGACCGTCGTCTGCTCTTCATTCGGCAGCGCGCCAGAGAGAAACTGCTCCTTGCCTTCCTTGTCCTTGCCATTGGCAACGCGCGAGGCCACGCCGTCAATGCCAGTGAACTTGGCGAGGAAGGTCTGCTCTTGTCCGCGCTGCCCAGCCTTCAGCGTCGCTCCAATGTTCCAGTACTCCACCGGCTGGAAAGCATTGATTTCCTGCTCGCGCTCGACAATCAGGCGCAGAGCCACCGTCTGAACACGACCTGCGGACAAGCCGCGGCGCACCTTGTCCCATAGCAGCGGAGAGACCTGATAGCCGACCAGTCGGTCCAAAACCCGGCGCGTCTGCTGGGCATCCACCAGGTTCTCGTCGATCTGCCGGGCGTGGGCGAACGCCGCCTTCACGGCCTTCTGCGTGATTTCGTTGAACGTGACGCGCTGCAGCGTCGCCTTCGGCCGCAGCACAGGCAGAAGCTGCATCGCCAGATGCGCAGCGATCGCCTCTCCTTCACGGTCAGGATCGGGGGCCAGAAATACCGAGTCCGCCTTCGAAGCCAGCTTCTTCAGCCGATCAACGATCTTCTCCTTGCCGGGCGATACGATCAGCGTCGGCTCAAACGTGCGTCTCTCCAGCTCGACTCCGATTTCGTTCTTCGGCAGGTCCATAATGTGGCCCACTGAGGCCTCCACCTGGTAGTCGCTGCCGAGATATTTACCGATCGTCTTCGCCTTTGCGGGCGACTCTACGATCACAAGCGATTTGCTCATCTTTGTCCTTTATCCAATCAATGCGAACCTAACACGGTTCGCCGCATAGCTCAAAGCAGACCTCTCCGGACCGGATGCGACTTTGGCTAAAAACTCCACGGAAGAAGCGCTCGAAAACCCCTGAAGGAGCGCAAACCTCCTTACCTTCGAATCCTCCCCATCGCCTATGAAAAACACAATCGCGCTCCATGTGTTTCAACAAACAGATCCTTTGGATCGTGAGCGAAGCAGATACCGATGATGTCCCTCCAGCAAGGGCCGTCAGCCGCTTCCAAGCCGCAGCCATGGGCTCAAAGGTCTGCTCCCTGGATTGAAACTCATTGAATTTAAACGCATCCAGACCGACCGAAACGCATGCGATGCACGAAAACGCATTAAAAGCTTCGGACATAGTTCTTGCCCGGCAACTGCTTCACGCGGCCTGCCAGCTCCAGTTCGAACAATGCAGTGAAAATCTCCGAAGAACTGACCTTCGGCTCCAGCCGCTCGATGATCTCGTCGAGCTGTGTGCTTTCGTCGTGGCGCAGCTCCTCCAGCACCAACTGTTCGCGTTCTGGCAGGGGGGGTGTGTCAAATAGAGATGCGGCGCTAACCAGTTTCGATTCATCGCCCGTCATCGCCCCTAGCTCGTCCTCCAGTTGCAGCCGCACCTGCGACGGCAGGTCCTCCCACACATCCTCCCAGGTCGCAGTGAGCTTCGCGCCCTGCTTAATCAATGTGTTGGGCCCCCATGCGTTCTTATTGGTGGCGTTGCCTGGAACGGCGTACACATCGCGGTTCTGCTCCAAGGCGCAGCGCGCCGTGATGCGCGTTCCGCTGTGCTCGCCCGCCTCTACCACCAGCACACCCACGCTCATGCCGCTGATGAGCCGATTGCGGATGGGAAAATTCTGCGGCGCGGGAAACGTCCCCATCGGATACTCGCTCACAATCGCTCCACCCCCGGCAAGGATCTGCTCGGCGAGCTTCTTGTTCTCCTTCGGATAGATCACATCGATTCCTGTCCCCCAGATCGCGATCGTCTTGCCGCCGGCCTCCAGCGCTCCTTTGTGCGCCGCTGTGTCCACGCCACGCGCCATGCCGCTCAGGATGACCAGCCGCCGACCTGCCAGGTCGCGCGACAGCATCTGGGCCATGCCCGCGCCATAGGGCGAAGGATGGCGGGTGCCGACTACTCCTATCCCGGGCCGGCTCAGCAACCGGACGTCTCCCCTCACCCACAGGACCGTCGGTGGATCGTAGATTTCGCGGAGGCGCTCCGGATAGTCGTCATCCTCCGGCGTCAGGATCTGGCCGCCCGCCTCCAGCACGCGCTTGTGCTCGTCCTCAGCAGCGGCCAGCGCGCGGCCGTCGAATACAAATTGCGCCGATCCCGCAGGCATTCCTGCCGCCTCCAACTCAGTCAGGGATGCGCGGAACACGCGCTCCGCATCGCCCAGATATCCCATGGCGCGAGCTATGCGCGTCGGCCCCATGCCCGGCGTCAGCGTGAGCGCAAGCCAAGCCAACCGCGAGCGCTCGCGCGCAGCAGCAGCCTGGGCGGTCAAACTGAATTCGCCTTCCGGAGTTACGTCCATCGATTTATCCAGATCAAAAATAGCCAAACCTCGCACCCACCCAATGGACGTTTCACCACGAGAAAGGGCATGGAAACGTCTCCGCACGCAGCCGGCTCACCTCGGACCATGCCGCGAGCGGGGTGACAGGGGCAGAGCCTACTCACGCCCCCGCCGCATGTCAAGTTGCAAGTCGCCGGGTCGCAGTCTTTGGGATCAGTCGTGCGGGCATTATCCCGCAGAGAAGACTTCTTGCAAATGGCAACGTCCAATAGCGAAGAAGTCGTCATTGGGTCGCACACACACTGTATGGCTGGCATTCAGCCGGAATGCAGCTTCGAATCGTTCATGCACGAATCATCGGCTCGCTTGTAGCTACCAATGCAATCCACTGCACGCTCACACCGGGCACCGTCGCCCAAGGAAGGTACTTGCCATGCATCCTGCCCAGCGCCTCCGCCAGACACTCTCCGAAGGCTCCCTGATCGTCGCTCCCGGAGCGTATGACTGCCTTTCCGCCAAAGCCGTCCAGGCGGCTGGCTTCCCCGCCATCTATATGACGGGCATGGGCACCTCGGCCTGCCGCCTGGGCCTGCCGGATTACGGGCTTGCGACAATGTCGGAGATGGTTTCCAACGCGGCTGCCATGACCTTCGCCGTGGAGACACCCATCATCGCAGATGCCGATACCGGCTACGGCAATGAGCTGAACATGACCCGCACCGTGCGCGAATACGAGCGCCAGGGCGTGGCCGGCATCCATATCGAAGACCAGGTCTTCCCAAAGAAATGCGGCCATCTGGAGAGCAAGAGTGTGATCGGCCACGACGCCTACATCAGCAAAATCCGCGCCGCAGTGGACGCACGCAGCAACCCCGACTTCATCATCATCGCCCGCACTGACGCCAACGGCGTGCTTGGCTTCGACGCTGCGATCAGGCGTGCAAACTCAGCACTCGACGCAGGCGCCGACCTCGCTCTGGTTGAAGCTCCCACATCCATCGAACAGTTGCGCGCCGTGCCGGAGCGTGTCAACGGACCGTGCGTGCTGAACGTGCTGATCGGCGGCAAAAGCCCCCTGCTGTCTCTTGAGCAGATTGAGGAGTTTGGCTACCGCATGGTGCTGCTATCGGACGCTCTGCTTGGCACCGCGATGGCCGCCTACGATGCCGCGCTGCACTCTGTTCTGACCGCCAAGGGTCCGCTTCACCTGCCCGACATCACCAGCCCCAGAGAAGTCTTCCAGCGGCTTGGCAGCGACGATTGGGACAACCTGAAGGTTCATACCGCGAAGGAAGAGGAAAAGTCCCTGACCTGATCCGACCAATCCGTGTTCGGGGATAGTCGCGCCAGCCCACTCGCGGAAAAGAAGGACGCCTTTCGGCAACGCTTGCCCCTATTCGCATTGCTTGCAGTCAAGCGTCGTTCCCACGTGGGCCATGCGGCCTTCCTCAGTCGTCACCCATTCCCGCATTGTCCATGGAGGATCGTGGCGCACCTGCTGCGTGTGTCCGCACTCGAGCACCGCTACCCACTGCTCCTCCGCGCCCTGGAGATACCCGATAATCCGCCGTTCCATGCCCACTGTTTGCCACCCTCCGGCATTGCATCGCTTACTTAAGCGATAAACTACGTTGTGAGCACGCCGCGCAAACTTCGCATCGCCGCCATCAACTTCCTGAACCCCGCTCCTCTTATGTGGGACTTCGAGCACGCGCCGCGCGCCGCCGAATTGGCCACGCGTTACAGCCTGCACCCCACCACACCATCCGCTTGCGCAGCGGAGCTTGACGCCGGCAAAGCCGACATCGGCTTGATCCCTGTCGCGACCTACGCCTCCATTCCAGATTTGGCCATTGTTCCCGGATGCGCCATCGCGTCTCTGCATCGCGTCCGCTCCATCCTGCTGGTGGTGAAACGCGGAAACGACCATCCCGACGACAAAGCAGAGTGCCTCAGGGCGGTGCGGACCATCGCCGCCGACACCTCCTCCCGCAGTTCCCTCGCCTATGCGCAAGTGCTCTTCCGCAAGTTTCTCGGCTCCAACCCAACCTTCCTGCAACATCCACCCAATCTGGAACAGATGTTGCAGTCCGCCGACGCAGCGCTCCTGATTGGAGACCCCGCCCTCCTGGCCTTGCAGGCGCGCGATCAGATCGAAGCTCGCGCTGGACAGAAATACCTGTGGCTCGACCTCGCAGAGGAGTGGAACAGCCGAACCGGCCTGCCCTGGGTCGCGGCTTTCTGGGCCGTGCGAAAGGACGCTCCCGCCAACAGCAACATCCCCGCCGCCCAACTCATCCACGACCTGCAACGCTCCCGCGACAACGGCCTCGCCCACATCGAGGATCTGGTCCAGGAGTGGGAGCCGCGCATCGGCCTTCCCGGCGAGGTCATCCGCCACTACCTAACCGTCAACATCCACTATGTGCTCGACGCGCAATGCATCGCGGCCCTTAACCTCTTCTACCGCTACGCAGCGGAGTGCGGCGCTCTTCCCGCCGCTCCACCACTGCTGTTTCTAGAGCAGTAGAAGTAGCGTCTGAGAAGTTTGTTTGCCGGAATCCCCATTGCGCATGAAGATCCCCTGCGGCATTCAACCAAGCGCAAGCATCTCAGGGATACGATAAGGTGGTTGGACACCTATGACCATGCAGCAAATGAATAATGGGTTGCAGCACCGTCAAGCCAACGGCCATCCAACGCTGATGCGCACGCTCTTTGGCCTTGGCAGCCTGGGGCTGTTCCTCATCTCCATCGTGGACTCCTCCGTGGTGCCGCTGCCCATCCCCGGCAGCACGGACATTCTGCTGGTGCTGCTTGCGGCGCATCACACCAACGGCATCCTGCTGGTGCTGTGCGCCACGGTCGGATCTCTGATCGGCGGCTACAGCAGCTATCAAATCGGCAAGCGAGGAGGCCTGCCGGCGCTGGAACGCTATCTCTCTCCGAAGTATCTCAAGCAGGTCTGCTCCTGGGTGGAGCGGCATACGCTGCTGGCCGTCGCTCTGCCCGCCATTCTTCCGCCGCCCGTGCCACTCAGCCCTTTCATCGTAGCTGCGGGAGCGTTGAACGTGCCGCGGAACAAGTTCCTTGCTACGTTCGGGATCGCACGCGGCGCGCGCTACAGCTTCGTCGGCTGGCTCGGCTACCACTTTGGCCGCCACATCCTCGGCACATGGAACCGCTTCTCTGCGAAATGGGGGACGACCATCGAAGTTGCCATCTTCGTGCTGTTTGTGGGCATGGCAGTCTACGTCAGCTGGAAATTCTGGAAGCAATCCCAACAAGAAGCATCGTCAGGGAACTCAGCTTCAGCGCGACCAACAGCAGTTCGCTCCGCGTCCTGAAGCCAAGCGTTGCGTTGGGAAGCAGCGACTTTGGGAGAGAGCACCTGCCAGGCGCCCCATTCTTTGCGGCTTCCTCGCAAAGGATGGGAACAAAGGTGAGTACCACGAACGACCTCGCACAAACCAGCATGCCAGCCGTCTTCAGATCTCCCAGCGCAACAGCGTTGCTCCCACAGTGAACCCTCCACCGAAGGAAGCCAACAGAACCGTGTCGCCCTTCTTCAGGCGTCCCTCCTCCACTGCCGTCTCCATGGCCAGAGGAATCGTAGCCGCCGTGGTATTGCCATAGCGATCGATATTGATAATGACGCGCTCCTCCGGCATTCCCAGCCGCTCGGCGGTGGCCAGAATGATGCGTTTGTTGGCCTGGTGCGGAATGAAGCAGTCCACATCCGCAGCGGTGAGCTGGTTGCGCCGCAGGAGCGTCTCGCTCAACTCGGCCATCTTCCTAACGGCCACCTTGAACACCGCGCCGCCAGCCTGGTGAACCACATGCATGTTCTTCGCCACAGTTTCGGCGCTAGTTGGGTTTAGACTGCCACCGCCCGGCATGTACAGCGAGCATGCACCAGAGCCGTCAATCTCGTGAATGAAATCCGCCAGTCCCGTCTCGCCTTCTTCGCACGGCTCCAGTAGCACAGCTCCTGCTCCATCGCCGAAAAGAATGCAGGTGGACCGGTCGGTGTAGTCCAGGATGGAGCTCATCACATCTGCCCCAATCACCAGCACCTTGGAATGCGCTCCGCTCTCCACCAGCTTCGCACCCACCTGCAGAGCATAGAGGAACCCCGAGCACGCAGCCGAAAGATCGAAGCCCCACGCGCCGACCGCGCCAAGCTTCTCCTGCACCAGGCAGGCCGTCGCCGGGAACATCATGTCCGGCGTCACAGTGGCGACGATGATCACCTCGATCTCGGTCGGCGCAATCCCGCGCTTCTCCAAACAAGCCTTCGCTGCGGCAACCGCAAGGTCGCTGCTCGCAACGCCCTTGTCCACAAGATGCCGCGTCCGGATCCCGGTCCGCTCAATGATCCACTCGTCATTGGTGTCCACCATCTTCTCCAGGTCCGCATTGGTCAGCAGACGTGGAGGCACATAGGTTCCGAGCGAACTGATCTTGGCCCGCACCGCTACCCGGGGCCGGTTTTCAATGCTCAAAATTTCTCTCCTTGGGAATGTCCATGAGTCGCTTACCAGCATACGCCGGATGCGTTCCAATTTTCAGTCCCGCATGGCAAGCGCAAAGCAAACCTCCAAGCTCCGAACCAAGGGTTCAGAAAGGCCTGGTAAAGCGAATGGAGGATGAGGGGAAACAGAAAACCAAAATGCGCCGGGGAGGTTCGGCGATCATCCACAGCCTGATAGGCGCGAATCAAAATGCGCCGGGTGGCCTACTGCGCACACACTAGCCCGTTACCGTTGCTTCCTTCCGGACCTGGCGGGGTTGGCGGGATTGCGTCGCGTAGGACCCGGCACATGTTCCATCCTACCATCGCGCGAAGAGCGCGGCCATGCGGCGGTCGCGACCTCAGAAACCATACCGGTGCTCTTCTCCTTCTCGCGCTTCGCCTATTTATGATTTGCTTGCGTTTGCCACCCTGCCGTCGCTACTCTCTCTGGATGAGATTTTTGCCCGTTGCCCTGCTCGCCTGCTCAGTCAACTGCTCGCTCGTAGCCAGTGCCGCCGATGTCCATGTCCGCGTATCGCCCGGTGTAAAGACAGGCATCGAGAGTTCCACCGAGTACCCCACCATCCAGATGGCGATGGACCACCATCCCTTCGCCACGCCGAACGCCGACGGCTCTCCCGGCCGCGTCTACATCCACATTGCCCCCGGCGTTTACCATGAGCGCGTCATCGTGACGCAGAACCATCGCAACATCACCTTTCTGGGCGAGGGCAAATCGCCGGAAGACGTCGTCATCACCAACTCGCTGAATGCAAAACAGGCAGGGGGGACTTTCTTCACCGAAACGGTGGAGATCAACGGCGCGGGCTTCGAGGCCGACAACGTCACCTTTGAAAATACGGCCGGCAACACCGGGCAGGCCGTTGCCGCCGCCGTCCGCAGCGACCGCGCCATCTTCAAGCACTGCCGCTTTCTCGGCCACCAGGACACGCTGTTTGCGGACTATGGCCGCCAATATTACGTTGATTCGTACATTGAGGGGGGCGTGGATTACATTTTCGGCAATGCCGCGGCGGTGTTCGACCACTCCGAGCTGCATTCGAACGGACCGGGCTATGTAACGGCGCAGTCGCGCACCGATGCTGACCAAGCCACAGGATATGTCATCCTCAACTCGCGTGTGACCAGCGGACTGGACCACTCGGGCGCGACGACGCAAGCGACCGCCACGAGCATGAGCATGCCGGGAGCGCGCAGCATCGCCTCGGCCCACAACATGATCGGCCTCGGCCGTCCGTGGCGTCCGTATTCCCGGGTGGTTTACATCCACACCAGCCTCCCCTCCGACCTGAACCCGGCGGGCTGGAACAACTGGAGCAAGGCGAGCAACGAGGCGACGGCGTACTATGCGGAATCAGACAGTTATGGCCCCGGCGCCAGCCCTTCTACCCGCGTTCCCTGGTCGCACCAGTTGACGCCAGCCCAGGCCCAACCATTCCTGCCCGCGAACTTCCTTGCGGGAAGCGACCACTGGCAGCCTGAAGCGGATGCAGCAAAGCTGCCCTGACGGGATGCGGTTGCTAGAATAGGAGAGTGAAGCACTCCGTCCAGTCCCCTGGCCAATCGACAAGCACAGCCGTCCTCGAAGCCCCAGCAAAGCCGAAGATTGGCTTCATCTCGCTCGGCTGCCCCAAGAACCTCGTCGACTCCGAGGTGATGATGGGCATGCTGCATCAAGCCGGTGGCGAGATGACCGCAAACGCCGAGGATGCGGACGTGCTGGTGGTGAACACTTGCAGCTTCATCGACTCCGCCAAGCAGGAGTCCGTGAATACCATCCTCGAAATGGCGCAGCACAAGCTGGCCAACGGCGGCCGTGCGCAGAAGCTGATCGTCGCCGGATGCCTGGTCGAGCGCTATCGCGACGAAATCCAGAAGAATATTCCCGAGGTGGACGCGGTCATCGGCACAGGCGAACTGGAGGCGGTCCTTGCCGCAGCCGGCCTTTTGCGGCCCATCGCCATCACCGCGCCATCGCCCTTCCGGATTCTGACTGAGTCGGAACTGGTGGAGCGCGCTCCCAGCGCTGTTCACAAGCATTCAAGGCCGGAAGGCGATCTACGGGAGGAGCAGGGCCGCTTCTCCCGCGAGCATTGGGACGGCGCCATCGCCAGCCTGCCAAACTACCTCTACAACGATGAGACGCCGCGCATCCTGACCACGCCCAAGTCCTCGGCCTACATCAAAATCGCCGAAGGATGCGATCACCCCTGTGGCTTCTGCATCATCCCCCAACTGCGCGGCAAGTTCCGCTCGCGCCGGTTCGAGTCTGTGATTGCCGAGGCTGAGAATCTGGTGGCGCAGGGCGTCCGCGAGATCACGCTGATCGGGCAGGACACCACGTGCTATGGGGAAGACTTTGGCCTAAAAGACGGCCTCGCACTGCTGCTGGACCGGCTCGCCCAGATCGAGGGCGTTCGCTGGCTGCGCTTCCTCTACGCCTACCCGAACAAGATCACCACGAGCCTGCTGGAGACCATCGCCAAGCACGACAACATCTGCAAGTATCTCGATGTGCCCCTGCAACACGCCGCGCCGTCTGTGCTGAAGCGCATGAAGCGCGGAGGCAGCGGCGACATCTTCCTGAAGACCATCGCCAAGGCGCGCAGGATCGTGCCCGGCCTGGTGCTGCGCACCTCGTTCATCGTCGGCTTCCCGGGCGAAACGGAAGAGGATTTTGCCGAGCTTTGCTCCTTTGTGGAGCAGGCGCAGATTGACTGGCTCGGCGTCTTCACCTACTCCGACGAAGAGGGCTCGCCAGCCTTCCTCCTCGGTGACAAGGTTCCCCAGCGCACTATCGAAGCCCGCCGCCGCAAGCTGATGAAGCTGCAGCAGAAGATCAGCAAGCGCGCGAAGGCCGCGTGGGTGGGCCGCGAAGTCGATCTGCTGGTCGAGGGCGAGTCGGAAGAGACGCCGCTGCTGTGGCAGGGCCGCACCATGCTCCACGCGCCGGAGATCGACGGCGCAGTCCTCATCAACGACTTCGGCCCGCACGAAACGCTTGTCCCCGGCACCTTCTACCGCGCTCGCATCACCGAGTCCCATGCTTACGACGTCGTCGCCAGCATCCTTGAATAGACTTGCCCCATCTATGATCCACCACATGAGAATCGCCGCCGCTCTCCTTCTCCTTCTTGCCTTCAGCTTCGCCCCCGTGCAGGCGCAGTCCTCAGCACCGCAGTTGATCGCTCCGGGAGTCTGGTTCTTTCTGGGCGACTCGCACAAGGGCTACAGCAACACGGTCGTCATCGAGATGGCGGACTACCTCATCGTGGTCGATGCCAACTATCCCGGCCGGGCGCGCGAGCTGATCGCCGAAATGCCAAAACTATCCCCCAAGCCCGTCCGCTATGTGTTCGACACGCACGCCCACGGCGACCACTCCTACGGCAACTCCCTCTGGACCGCTGCTGGCGCCACCACGATCGCCTATAGCGGGGTGCTGAAGGATATGGATCGCTACGAGCCGTTGCGCTGGCAGGCTGCCGTCAAGGGCCGCGAGGACGTACGCAGTCTGCACCAGGACAACGTCGAGCAACCGAAGCAGACCTTCACAAAAAGCCCGTTCATTCTGCAGGACTCCACCCGCGAAGTAGACTTTGAATATCTCGGCTGGGGCCACACGCCGGGCGACGGCTACGTCTGGCTGCCGAAGGAACGCATCCTCTGCACCGGAGACGCTGCGGTCAACGGCCCGCGCAACCGGCTCGGAGACGCGAACCTCGCCAACTGGCCGCGCGCTCTGGCCAAGGCCCTGCGCCTCAAGCCGGTGCACGTCCTGCCCGGCCACGGCGATGCCGGCGGCCCTGGAATTCTCGTCGGCCAGCGGCATTTTCTGCTTGACCTCTACCAGGCGGTCGCGAAGCAGGCCCATGAGGGCAAGACTCCAGAGCAGATGAACATCCAGCTTCCTTCGCGCGACGAGAACTGGATCCCGAAGGATCTGCTGCGCGACGTGAAGGTCGTCTACGCGGAGGTCACTCAGCACCAACCCGCCGGAGCTCTCCCTCACGACTTCCAGTAGCAGATCCCAATAGTCCCGGCAGCAGAACCTTTTGGCAACCGCGAGCATATCCGCGTCATCTGCTTTTACAATCAGACTGAGATGCCGAAATCGTCCAAGCCTAAAGCTCTCCGCTGCCCCACGTGCAAGACCATCGTCCTTCCGAAGGATGAGGACTTCCCCTTCTGCAGCGACCGCTGCCGCCGCATCGACCTGGGCAAGTGGGCCAGTGGCGACTACAAGATCACCTCTCCCATCCTCGACCCCGAAGTGCTCGAAGGTCTGCACGAGCACCAGGTCTCGCGGCGCGACGACGAAGACGATCAATGACGCCTCATCCGGGCGACGCGCACGCGAGCCGATCCACTCCTCCGAAAACCAAATGGGCATGGACGCTGGGAACCTTCTTCGGCGTCGGCTTCCTGAAGCCCGGCCCCGGCACCTACGGCTCCATCGCCGCACTTCTGCTCTGGGTGGCCGCCGCCCGGTTTCCTCTCCCCCACCTTGCCCTGGCCACTGCTCTTGCCGCTCTTGCCGCCCTGCTGATCGGCATTCCTGCTGCATCCGTTGTCGAGAAAGAGAGTGGCGGCTCCGACCCGCAGCACGTCGTCCTCGACGAGGTCGCTGGCCAGTGGACCGCCCTGATCGGAATCACCGCCGACTGGAAGCACGCCATCGCAGCTCTGCTGCTCTTCCGCCTCTTTGACATCACCAAGCCGCCGCCGGCGCGGCAACTCGACCGCATGCACGGCGGCTTCGGCATCATGATGGACGATGTGGCCGCAGGCGTTTACGCGCTGATCCTGGGCCATCTGCTCATGCTATGGTTCTGACGACCATCCCTCCTCGCTCAATGCTCGCAACAGAAAGCTCAAAGCTGGAACCCATCAGCCTTTGCTTTTCGTCGTTCTTGCATCGCGAAGGAGCACAGCACCAGCCTGGCAACTCAGATCAGCTTTCGCCGGATCAGATCGAGCGCTTGCTGTGTGGAGAAGTAGCGGATGCGGTCGCGGTCGCCGGTGAAAGTGTGCCTGGTCACCTGCGTTCCCGCAGCATCGCTCACTCCGATGTAGACCAGCCCAATCGGCAGCTCCGGCGTGCCTCCCGAGGGCCCGGCAACACCTGTAATCCCGACCCCGATCGAGGCTCCCGTGCGCAGGCGAATCCCCTGTGCAAGAGCCTCTGCCACCTGCGGACTCACCGCATCATGCTCCTCGATCATCTCCGGCGGCACGTCCGCGAAGAGCGTCTTCAGCCTGGGCGAGTAAACCACCGCTCCGCCAAGGAAGGATCGGCTGCTGCCGCTGACAGATGTAAGCCTTTGCGACAGCCAGCCCCCGGTGACGCTCTCCGCCACAGCCAACGTCAGGCCGCGCATATCCAGCCGCAGCAACACAATCTCTTCCAGGGGCTCTCCGTGCTCTGAGAAGACAAACTCCTCCAGCACATCGGCCACTCTTCCAGCCACCTCATCCACCCGTTCCTGAGCTTCCTCCAGAGACGGCTTCGCGCAGAGGAAATGCAGTTGAATTTCCCCGAAATGCGCCAGGATCGTGGTCTCCACGTCCGGGTACTGGCTGTAGATGGGCGCTGCCATCGCGTCGGCAGTCGACTCCGGGACCATGGCCATGCGGAGCACGCGCTTGGCGATGTGGCTGACCGGCAGCAGGCCGCGAAGGCGCGGAACGCACTGCTCGTCGAACATCGGCTTCAGTTCGCTGGGGGGGCCGGGCAGCAAAACGAGGATCCTGCGCTTGCCCGCATAGTTGGTGTCGAGAAGTTGCCCAGCAGCTGATCCCTTCGCGTTCGGAATAATTTCCGCGCCGTCCAGCACATCCGCCTGCCGATGATTGTTCGGCGGCATCGCCATGCTGCGCTTCGCAAAGCGAACGGTCAGCGCCTGCATCAACTCGCTCGACCGATGAAGCCCAATGCCGAGCGCCTCGGCCACCGCCTCACGCGTCAGATCATCCTCGGTCGGCCCCAGGCCGCCAGAGAAGAGAACAACATCGACACGGCTGAGCGCCACCCGCGCTGCATCGACCAGATGCTGCATGCGGTCGCCCACAATGGTCTTGAACGCAACGGACACACCGAGCTGGTTGAGCTTCTCCGTCAGGTAGAGGGAGTTTGTGTCCTGCCGATGCGGCGTCAGCATCTCTGAGCCAATGGCGATGATTTCACAATTCATGGGCTAGACCAGCGACCGTCCTTCTACGCCCATCGCCACGTGATACAAGGCGCTGCGCGTTGCGAGTGCGGCGCATCCGTCTTCCACGAAGGCCAGCCCCACCAGGTCGTTGCCGGAAAGGACAAGCTCGGCGTCCTTGCCGGTCTTTCCTCCGGCCTCCGGGGTGATGCGCACAATGCCGCGCTGGCCATGCAGCGAGGCCGCAACGTACAGATCGCCCTTCACATCGAAGGCCATGCCCTGCGGCCTTCCCAGCCCACGGTAGTAGATGCTCGCATCGCCGTTGCGGTCGATGGCGTAGATGTTGTCGAAGCTCGACGTCGTGGGGCCTGCGACAAACAACGTGCCATCGCCGCGGAACGCCAGGTGATACGCTGCCATGCTCGGCTCCAGCGTCGCATAGACGAAAATTTGCCGATCCTGGCCGGGCGCTTTGTCGCGGGCGATCCTGAAGATGGTTCCGCTGCGGTCTCCCACGTAGAGGTCTCCGTCCGGGTCGAACGCGATGCCGGTCGCGATGCCAAGGCCCTCCGCGTAGATGGATGTTGCGCCCTCGGGAGAGACGCGGTAGACGATCCCCTCGGCCCGCGAGGACACATACAGGAACCCGTCCCTGCCAAAGGCGAGCCCCGTTGCGTTCAACATGCCGCGCACGAAGGGACGCAGCTGATAGTCGCGGTCGATGCGAAAAATAGAGACGGGAACCTGTTCCCCGCGCGGTCCGGAGAAGGTCACAAAGAGATTGCCGTCCGCGTCCGCCGCCGGGCTGGCGACGGGATGCAGGTTCTCCGCCAGCGGAACAGCAACGCGCAGTGGCAGAGCATTGCTTAGAACGCCGCCGGAAAGCACATGTACGTCGCCCGAGATCGCTCCCTCAGGCACGCGAATGGTCAACTTCCCCGGACGACTGAGAACCGCAGCGGCCGACGTGTCGCCGATGGTGACGCGAGGCAGCGCGAGATCTCCGTGATGGAGTGCCGGGCCCAGATTTGCGCCGTGGATGCATACCTCTCCGCCAGGCATAGCCGCAACCGGGAAAAGAGAACTCAGCACAGGAGATTCTGGCTTTGGAGCGGACTTAAGAAGTGACATCGTTTCTCCTTTCACAGAATCGTCACCAAATGGCGGAACAACTGCTTAGGTTAGAACGCGCGCAGCCTAAGGGCAAATCCGGGTAGCAGGCCAGGCTCCAATTCCAGATCCGGGTCCCATCTTTCGCCGAATTTCGCGAAGGCTTGGGGGCCCACCTCCTGTTGAGCCGCACCGTAAATCCCCTTGAGGCCTGCTTTCTTCGCGCCGCTGAGCACCCCCTGAATCCATTGTGGAATATCGCTCACATGCAACCGGCCCCTGCGCTGCTACACTAACTGCGACCAGCAATGAGCATGTTCCTCCTCACCGCCGCCCTCGCCTATCTGCTCGGTTCCATCCCATTCGGCTACCTCCTCGTCCTGGTGTTCCGCAAGGAGGACATCCGCGAGACCGGATCCGGCAACATTGGAGCGACCAACGTGATCCGCTCTGGAGCGCGCTGGCTGGGCACTGCCACCCTGCTGCTGGACGTGGCCAAAGGCTATGTCGCCGTTGCCCTCTCGCAGCTTCTGCTCCCGACGCAGCACACACCTGAACTGCGCATCAACGTGCTGGCCGTAGCAGCCACCTTCGCCGTTCTGGGCCATGTCTACCCCGTATGGCTCGACTTCAAAGGCGGCAAAGGCGTCGCCACCGCCCTTGGCGTGTATCTCGCCCTGATGCCTCCGGCCGTGCTCGGCGCTGTCGCTCTGTTCCTTGTGGTGATGCTCTCCACCAAGTACGTCTCGCTTGCCTCCATCCTCGCAGCCGCTTCCTTCCCCCTCTTCGGCGCGTTCATATCGAACACCGCGCTGGCCTTCACCGGCATCCCCGGCCCGCACTGGTTCTGGACGCCAACCCTGGTGGCCTGCGCCCTCATCGTTCCAAGCATCCTCATCGCCAAGCACCACGCCAATATCCGGCGCCTCATCAGCCGCACGGAATACCGCATTGGCGACAAGAAGCGGCAGAGCGCGGCGACCGAGTCCACACTGTGACGACGAATGCCACGGCCAACTCCGCCGCCGGCTCCACGACTGATCGCGCCGGCTCCGGGCGCAGCATCGCCGTGATCGGCGCAGGCTCATGGGGCACGGCGCTCGCCATCTCCCTCTCTACTCGCAGCGGCAGCGCAGGCGGGTCGCGACCCATCACACTCTGGTCCCACTCCCAGCGTGTGATGGATGAAATCCGCGCTACTGGAACCAACACCAGTTATCTGCGCGGTTGCAGTATTCCGCCCTCCGTCACCATCACCAACAGCCTGCAGCAGGCAGCGCTCGCTGACATCCTGCTCTGCGTGGTGCCTTCGCAACATCTGCGCTCCACCATCCACGCCCTCGCTCCCTATCTGCGGCCGGAACACATCCTTGTCAGCGCGACCAAGGGCATCGAAGCGCGCGAGTACGCCGGGCAGCAGCCTCGATTAGACGCAGCATCCCCGCCGCCGACCTTCCTTCGCATGTCCCAGGTGATTGCAGAGGCGGTGGCCGAATCCGCTACCGCGGGCGCCACACTCTCTCCCAACCGAATCGCTGTGCTCAGTGGGCCGTCCTTCGCGCAGGAGGTCGCGGCCGGGATGCCCACTGCCGTCACTATCGCCTCCACCGCCCCCGACACGGCCCGCCTCATCCAGAGCGAATTCTCCAGCGCCACTCTACGTCTCTACACCAACCACGACGTCATCGGGGTCGAGCTGGGTGGCGCTCTCAAAAACGTCATCGCCGTCGCCGCAGGCATCGCCACCGGCCTTGGCCTCGGCCACAACTCCATCGCCGGCCTCATCACACGCGGCATCGCGGAGATCACCCGCCTCGCCGTCGCCTGCGGAGGAGAAGCGGAAACGTTGGCCGGTCTCTCCGGCCTGGGAGACCTGGTTCTCACATGCACCGGATCGCTGTCACGCAATCGTTCCGTCGGCATCGAACTGGGACACGGACGGCCCCTCGACGAAGTCCTCGCGGGCCTGCACGGCAAAGTCGCCGAAGGCGTCCGAACCACCTCCGCCGCCCTCGGGCTCGCCCGCTCCCTCGGCGTGGAAATGCCCATCATCGAGCAGA
>JAJZHR010000242.1 GCA_021810815.1 Acidobacteriota bacterium
GGAAGTGGGACGCGAGGCGTTCGAAGCGCAGCCGCTTCTTTGCGGCTGCGGTCTGCCCCTGAGCAGCCTGGGGATGATCCGACGCCTCGGCGAACGCGGAGGCGTCGCTGCTCTGGATGGATTCAATCAGAGGCAACCCCTGATCTTCGGAAATCGACATTGCGTTGGCCTCGTTGCCGTGGAACAGCTTCCCCGCAGCTTCGGCTATCCGACGGCTGTCATCTCGGTTGGATCTGCCTTGCGAGGGCTTGTAGTGGCCTGTCCTGGCCTTGCCCAGGTGAAGACCTGCTCGAACATGCTGCTGGTCTTCACTTCGTAGCCGATGGATGGGAACAACTTCTCCAGAGCGACGCAGGTAAGCTCGCCATTCACCACGTGGTTCGTCTCGATGGCGAAATGGATAGGATGCGACTTCAGGAAATCAAGGGATCCTTCGATGGCCGCGATTTCAGAGCCTTCAATGTCCATCTTAACATAGGTCGGAACGCAGTTCATTTCAGCGCAGGCATCCTGGATGCTCAATGTCTGAACGCTGGAAAGATGCTGCCGGTCCACATAGACGACGTAGTCCTGTATGCCTGCTCCCATGGTTCCATCCATGCTGAAGGTCGCGACGCCAGTGCTTCCGGAGAGGGCCTTCTTGACCGGAACCACATTCTCCAGCTTGTGCAAGGCGATATTCTTCAAAAGATATTCATAGGCAAGGTTGTCTGGCTCGAACGCATACACCTTGCCCGTGTCGCCCACCATTCTGGACAGGAAATACGAAGTGGCACCCGCATGTGCGCCCGCATCCCAGACGATGTCGCCCTGCTTCGGAGCGTGCCATGCGATGTAGGTATCCATCACATCGTCCTCGGGAATGCCGGGGAAGTAGAGGCTTACGCCGCTTTTCCGGTATTGGTGCAGGCCGGGCATGGAAAAATCCAGAAGTTCCTTCGATCCATCCAACTTTGCGACGATGGTCTCGAAATAGAAATCAAAAAGGCTCATCGTGATCGGAATCTGGATGTAGAGGCTCTTGCCAAAGCGCATTTCCCGCGCGCCCTTCCGCACCGAGATATAGTTCTTCGTGATGGAGAGGCGGAATCCCTTGGAAAGGGCGTAGGCCGACAGCATAGTCTGCACCAGGATGCTGTCGGGCCCCAATCCTGCCAGATACTGTTTGAGCCATTTCATAGTTTTTCCCTTTTTATGGATGCTAGCGGTAAATTCTAGCGGATAAGTTCGAATTTCGCGGTGCTGCAAGGATAGAATCGGCCGAATGCGCGCGCGGCTACCAGCATGTTCTTCCGCCATCCACGACCAGGTTTGCTCCGGTCATGTAGGAGGAAGCGTCGGACGACAGGAACAGGATAGCTCCCTGATACTCATCGAATCGTGCCATCCGTCCCATAGGAATCAAAGCGGACAGTTTTTCGAGGAATTCCTCTGGCTGGCCGTTCAACACGCCGCCGGGCGAGATGGAGTTGACGCGGACGCCCTTGCCGGCCCAGTAGGTTGCCAGATAGCGGGTAAGGCCGAGCAGAGCGGACTTCACGACTGCGTAGGTGACAGGCTTGACCGGCTGCAGGTGCTCGGGAAGGCCGGGGTGTCGGTAGATGCGCTGGTCCGGGCCAATCAACGCGAGGTCTGAAGCTACGTTGATGATGGTGCCGCTGCCCCTCTCAGCCATCCAACTTCCGAATATCTGGCTGCAAAGAAATGCGCCGGTGAGGCCGACGGCGATATCGGCTTCCCACTGCGGAAGAGGGAAGTTCTCCAGGCGCGAGAAGTTGACCTGGCTATTCGCCTCCACCTTGGGATTGTTGGCCGCATTGTTGATGAGAATGTCCACGCGGCCGAACTGCTCGCGGATCTGCCGGGCAAGCGCCTGCAGGCTCTGCTGGGAGGTGATGTCCGTAGCGAGGCCGATGGAAGGCGAGCCGAATTCCAGTGTGATCGCTTCGGCCTTCGCCGCCGCGCGCTCTGCGGAGATGTCTACCAGCACGGTCGAGCATCCTGCGCTGGCAAGGGCCCGCGCATGCTGCTCGCCCAGTAGACCTGCGCCGCCGGTGATGATCGCGACGCGGCCGGAGAGGTCGAAGACGCCCTCCATATCCTTTGCCAGACCCGCCATTACTCGGCCCCCCTGGCGGCGTCCGTCGCGAAGATTTCGCTGGACGGCGCAGCGGCATTCAGCTTCACGGGCAGCCGCGATGCGATGGACTGCTTCACGGCGATCGCCATGCGCAGGCTTTGCAGCCCGTCGTTCAAGTCCACCACCGGCTTGCGGCGCTCGCGGACGCACTCCAGGAAGTGACGCAACTGGTCGAGGAAGAGCTGGTTGCGGTCGAAGTTCTCGAGGGCGAGGACGCGGGGCTCCTTGACGTTGCGCAAGAAGACGGAAACCGTGAGGGCATGGAGGTCCATGATCGCCTTGCCCCGGTCTCCGATGATCTCGCATTGCCGCGACGGAGGCGACTGCAGATAATCCTGGTGCAGATGGATGGGGAGAGGGCGGCCATGGAAGCTGGCCTCCATCAGGCTGCTGGCGGTGTCCTCGACATCGATCTCCAATTCGCTGTAGTGGCCTCCGAGGGCGTAGATGCTGCTCGGCAAGCCGAAAAGCGAGTAGAGATAATCGAATTCGTGGATCTGGGAGAGGATCACGCCTCCGCCGAGATCGGCGCGCGCCGCGTACATCTGGCGGTAGTCCTCATAGGGGTGCCAGTTGGGCAGGTATTCGCCGATGGTGGCCCGCACGGCGAGCAGGTTGCCAAGCTCGCCGCCAGCCACGACCTCTGACAATTTGCGAAGGCAGGGATGAAAGCGAAGCTGATAGCCGACCATGCCGATCAGGCGATTCTCGTCCGCGATCCGGACCAGATCGGAAATGCCGTCGAGCGAGTTCGACAGCGGCTTCTCCACGAAGATATCTGCGCCGGCCAGCAGGCATTGGCGCGCGGCGGAGACGTGCAGGCTGCTGGGATTGGAGATGATGGCTATGGCGGGCCGCTGCGCCAGCGCCTCCTGCAAGTCGGAGAAGACGCGAATGCCGTATTGCGCCTCCACATTGAGCGATTCATCCGCTCCGAGCGTGGGCGTGACGACATGCGTGAGCCTGCGGACGCGATAGGCGAGCAACTCCGCCTCATCGCCCAGAAGCGCGCGCAGATTGCGCACATGTCTTTGGCCGATGCCACCCAGTCCGATGACGAGAATTTTCACAGCGAAACCTCCTTGCGTGCGCAGCGCTCTATCTCGCCGGCAACGTAAGCGCGGTTGTTGGCGAGCCATGCAACTTCGTGCCCCTGCTCGGGACGTGCGATCTGCAGCAGGTAGTAACCGGGGTAGGAAAGCGCGGCCAGGCCCTCTAAGACGGCGGGCAGGTTCGCATTCCCGGTGCCGAGCGGCACGGTGCCTCCGCCCAGTACGCGATCCTTGATATGGACGCTTCCGATCCTCTTTCCATAGGCGGCGAACTCCTCCGCGCAGTCGTAGCCGAGAGAGGAACTGTTGCCGGAATCATAGTTCGCCTTCAGCAAGGGATGGGGGCATCGCTCCAGCAACTGAGCGAAATGCGCTGGAGGCAAAGATGTTTCCAGGTGAAGCTCGACCTGGTTGGCCTCCGCCGCAGGCAGGATCTTTTCCATCAGGCGAATGACCTCGTCTGCCTCCTCGTCGGAGTGGATGCGCGAATGGTCGACAAATGGGATCACCATGCTGGCGATGCCCGCGATCCTGCAGCGGCCCAGAAGCCAGTGCATCCTGCGCACCAGATCCTCACGCTCGCCTGGAGGGCAGCGCAGGAAGGGGCAGTCCATGAAGTAGTCCGCGCAGAGGGAGATCACCTGGACGCCATGCTCGGCGGAGAGGGCGCGCATCTCCGCGATGCCCGCGTCGCTTCCGAGCGGGTTCACGTCTTCGCCGTACGCATCGTAGATCCACTCGATCGCGTCCAACTCCGCCTCGCGGGCCAAGCTGAATTCCTTTTTCCATCCCTCGCGGGGGAACGACTGGAATCTGCCGCCCTCGGGCGGGACCAGTCTTCCCTGCATCGTGCCGATGATCGCCATGGGCCTAGTCCTCCAGCGGTGGAATGATCATATTCGCGCAGAATTCTTCGCGATCCAGAAAGGGCCAGAGGTCTTCGAGCGGCTTGGAGACGAAGGAGCCGTCCGGCCGCTGGATGGACGAGAGGCGGGGTTGGCGCATCTCGTCGAGCACGATATGAACGTCGCAGACGATGGGGCCCGGCGTGTCCAGAACACGGCGCAGTTCCTGCGCGAGATTGTCCTGCGAGGTGATGATGTCGGTGCGGATGCCGTAGGCTTCAGCCACTTTGCGAACGTCGGGCAGGGTCTGGCCTGTGGCCTCGTCGCAGCCGATGGAGGTGGTGCCAAAGAAGACCTTTTGTGAAGCCCGGATGGAACCGTAGCCCTCGTTGTTGAGCACGAAGAATTTGATTGGCAGATTGAGCCGCCGCACGGTCTCGAGCTCCTGGATGTTGAACTGGAAGCCGCCGTCACCATCCACGCAGATGGTTGTTCTGCCTCCTCTGCCGAGGCAGGCGCCGATGGCGGCGGGAATGCCGAAACCCATGGAGCCGAGCGCTGTGGTGTGGAAGATGCGCTGGCCTTTTTTGACGCGAAATGCGAGCAGAAACAGCTCGATTCCTGTGCCGGAGCTGCCTGAGACGATGGAGTCGCCCGGTTCGAGTTCGCCGGACATGACTTCTGCAAGGTTGTAGACGCTGACGCGTCCGGGGAGCTTGTGCTCGGGCAGGACGAGAGGGTAGCGGGTGCGCCAGTCCGCGCAGCGCTGCTTCCATTCGGCTCGCGGCTTGGGGACGATTTTGTTCTTCTGGGCGAGCATCTCGCGCATGAAGTCGCCTGCATCGGCGCAGACTGGGGCCTGGAT